>WTJO01000177.1 GCA_011524805.1 Alphaproteobacteria bacterium | reverse complement strand
GCCTTCATCTCGGCTGTCCAGTCGGTAAAGGTAAAGGCCTGATCAGCCAGCAGCGTGCCAATATGCACTTCAATCACCCGCCCCTGGAAGATATTATCGCCAAACTGCTTTAGCATCTGCGCCTGTGTGGCATGCACAACATCACGGAAATCCATATGGTCTGCCATCTGGCCTGTAAAGGTCACTTTCACGGATTCAGGGATTGGCATGCTGGCCTCACCTGTGGCCAGTGCCAGCGCAACTGTGCCTGAATCAGCCCCGAAGGCAATACCTTTGGACATTCTGGTATGTGAATCCCCGCCAATAATAATTGACCAGTCATCCACGGTAATATCATTCAGCACTTTGTGGATCACATCTGTCATCGCATGATATTTCTCATACGGGTCTCTGGCCGTTACCAGCCCGAATTTATGCATGAATTTCATCAGCCGCGGGGTATTTTCCTGCGCCTTGAAATCCCATACAGAGGCCGTATGACAGCCTGACTGATAGGCACCATCTACAGTTGGCGACAATATGGTCGCTGCCATCGCTTCAAGTTCCTGCGAGGTCATCAACCCGGTTGTATCCTGAGAGCCGACAATATTCACCCGCACTCTGGTATCAGAGCCGGCATGAAGCGGTGCATCACTGCTTCTGCCAAGTGCATTTGCGTTGAAGATTTTCTCAACCGCGGTCAGCCCCTGCCCTGCATGGCTGATTTCTTTTGACGGCGCAAAGGCAGATTTCAGCTCAACCCCCAATGTCTCACAGGCAAATGTCTGCAATTTCTTGCCAAATACAATCGCATATGACCCGCCTGCCTTGATAAATTCTACCTTCTGGGGCGTGAATGAATCTGCAATATCTACCAGCTCGTCACCGCTCTCATCATCGATCAGCTTTCTGGTTTTGGTATTGATGGTCATCACTGTGCCTGTCTCGACAGAAAATCTCTGTTCAAGCACGGGATTGCCGTCATTATTCAGGATCGGATTACCATCTTCATCTAGCTTTTTGACCCAGTTTTTCAGGTCTATCCCGATGCCGCCTGTCACTCCGACCGTGGTCAGAAAGATAGGCGAGATACCGTTGGTGCCAGCCACAACAGGCGCGATATTTACAAAGGGCACATAGGGGCTGGCCTGCTTGCCAGTCCACAGTGCGACATTATTCACCCCT
Organism: Alphaproteobacteria bacterium; assembly: GCA_011524805.1. Taxonomy (GTDB): domain Bacteria; phylum Pseudomonadota; class Alphaproteobacteria; order Puniceispirillales; family Puniceispirillaceae; genus WTJO01. The sequence goes on along the minus strand of WTJO01000177.1, from coordinate 3,159 downwards.
GACATTCTGGAAGAGCCGACCCCCATTGTGCCTTTTTCGGCAACCAGCATCACCCGCTTGTCAGGATGTTGCAGTTTAAGTGCCTGAATTTCGGCCTGTGCCCGTTCAGAGATCATGCATTTGCCATGAAGCTCGCGATCTGCGCGTGAATGTGCCTGATTGCCGGGGGATAGCAAATCTGTCGAAATATCACCCTCGGCAGCAACATAGGTGACAATTTTCACAGTTTCGTCCATATCAGGCAGTTTGGTGAAAAATTCTGCGCGTGAATAGCTGTCCAGAATATCTTCGGCAATCTTGTTGCCAGCCGCATAGGCGTCTTTCAGCCTGTCTGTATCTGCATCATATAAAAAGACCTGTGTCTTCAGCACCTCGGCAGCGGCGGCGGCATGCCCTTCATTTTCGGCCAGCGCCAAATCAAGCAGCACCCTGATAGAGGGGCCACCTTTCATATGGGACAGCAATTCAAAGGCAAATTCGGCTGTTATTTCAGGTACAGTTGCCTGACCCAGAATTATCTGTTTCAGAAATTCTGCCTTTTCACCGGCCGCGCTGGTTGTGCCCGGCAAGGTGTTATAGATAAAATGGTGAAGCGAGTCAGCACGGTGCGGGTGGGCAGTATCTTTTATCTGTGCAATTACGTCTTTCAGCAATGCGCCACTATCAATCGGCTTTGGCTTTAGCCCTTCTGATTTGCGGGTTTCAATTTCTTCAAGATAGGCTGCATACAAACTCATTGGCTTCACTCCTTATGCATCAATATCACAATCTTGCGATCACATATCGCGTTCACATATCATCATCATATGGCGCGTGCAAAGGATGCAGCGAACGCCTGAGGGATATATTAGGACTACTTTTTTTATAAATGGCCGTATGTGGAGCGCCAACATTCCGGTCAGCCCGGATACTACAATATCTCAGGCTGATTATCCAGTCCTAATCACATCTACGCCCTGTCTGATTTTGCTAGACCGGACAGGCTGTTCTGGATACAAGTTTTAGCTATGACAGCATCATCTCGATTACATAACGCGCCAGCACTGCCAGCAGATTTGCCCCTTATTGTCCGCGGGCTGAGGGTTGGGCGCGGGCAGAAGGTTCTGCTTGATGATATGAACTGGCAGATAGCGGCCGGACAGGCAATCCTTATCACAGGGCCAAATGGCACTGGCAAAACCAGCCTGCTACGCACCATCGCAGGCTTTATTCCGCCTATGTCGGGCGAAATATTGCTTGGCGATAGCCGCTTTGCCCCGCATCAGCCAGATACCCCGTTAAGGCTAAGCTATTACGGCATGGCAGACGGGCTAGCCGAGCTTATGACCGGCAGAGATGCGCTGTTGCAATATGTCAAATTCAGGGGAGGCGGTAGAACAGACCCAGTTAATCCTGAAATAGATAGCCCGGAAATAGATAAATTTTCATGTGCGCCTTTTCTTGATACAGAGATACGGCACCTGTCAGGAGGCCAGCGCCAACGCCTTGCACTTAGCCGGCTGGCACTTGATCTGGCAACAACAGAAAAACGCTATCTATGGCTTCTGGATGAGCCGGATAGCGCACTTGATATCGAGGGACGCCAAGTACTGGAAGAGATGATTTCAGATATGCTGGCCAGTGGCGGGCGGGTGATAATGACCAGCCACCAGCCCCCTGATATGCAGTTTGCCCACAGGGTGCTGGAACTGAAAAATACGCGGCAGGCCAGCTCATGACAGGGCTGTTCTTCTTACTGTTAAAACGCGAGATTGGCGCAGGCTGGCCTGTGATCACAGATGCGCTGTCGCAAGCCGCCTTTTTCATCATGATTGCGCTATTATTTCCGCTCGCCGTAGGCCCTGCCCCAGACAGGCTGGCCGAACTGGCAGCCGCGCTTATCTGGATTGCCGCCCTGCTCAGCGCTATCCCCGGATTTGACAGGCTGTTTGCAGATGATATGCGCGGCGGCTGGTGTGAGCAATTGCTGAGCTATGGCACGCCATTATGGCTATATATCTATGCCAAGCTGACAGGCTGGTTTATCCTGTCGATCATTCCGCTATTATCTATCTTGCCGTTTTTATCTATCATGATGGGGCTTGAGCCTGCCAGCGTTCCCATGCTGGCATTAAGCCTGTCTGTTGGCATGTTTGCCATTTTATTGCTGGGCGGGCTGACTGCGGGGCTGTCTATGGGTGCACGGCGGAGTGCGATGCTGTTATCTGTGCTGATTTTGCCGCTGGTGCTGCCTGTGCTGATTTTTGGCGTAATGGCGGTAGAAGCCTCAATCGCAGGCCAGCCAGCATGGCCACACCTCAAACTGCTGCTGGCGATATGTCTGTTTTTTGCGGTGATATGTCCCCCTGCGACACAATTTGCCCTTAAATCAGCGATAGAAGAACGCTAAAGTGGGCGCCGGTATGATGACACATTCAACTGCATATGGAATGAAAGGCTGATGGCTGAGCTGAATATTGACATGCTTGCAAACCCGTCACAATTTGCGCGTCTGGCACGCAAGATTGCACCTGTCTGCCTGATTGGCTGTATTATGCTGTTTGGCTGGGGGCTATATCTTGCGCTAATTGGCTCGCCTGCGGATTATCAGCAGGGCGAATCTGTGCGGATTATGTATGTGCATGTGCCTTCTGCGTGGCTGGCGCTCTCAGGCTATCTGGGGCTGGGGCTATCTGCATTATTCTTTATTGTCTGGAAACATCAGCTTGCCGATATTGCCGCTCAGGCGATTATGCCTGTGGGGGCAGGTTTTGCGCTTATCTGTCTGATCACAGGCAGCCTGTGGGGCAAGCCTATCTGGGGTACCTTCTGGGTGTGGGATGCACGGCTGACCTCAATGCTGGTGCTGTTTCTGTTTTTCATTGGATATGGCGCGCTAAGATACGGATTTGATAATCCTGAAAAAGGCGCGCGCATGGCCTCGATACTGGCACTGATTGGCTGTGTAAATCTGCCGATTGTGAAATTTTCTGTTGACTGGTGGCATACTTTGCATCAGCCAGCCTCAATCATACGGTCTGGCGGCATGGCCATTGATAGCTCGATGCTATGGCCATTATTTGTGATGTTCGCTGCCTTCCAGCTGTTTTTTATATGGATTGTGTTGCACCGGATGCTGTGGATGCTGGCCTTGCGCAGACTGGAACGCCGTACCCAGAC
>WTJO01000050.1 GCA_011524805.1 Alphaproteobacteria bacterium | reverse complement strand
AAAATCTGGGCTGGCGAGATAGACCAGATATGTGAAGATGCCTATCGGGTGGTTAATGCACAGGCAGATGCCCAGCCAGAGGCATTTGGCAAGGCCATTAGCTATTTCCGTAATAGATGCCATTTTGCCATTGCCTGTGGAGAATTATGGGGAAAAATCAGCTTTGAGCATTCATTATCCATGCTTAGCAGAATTGCAGAACAGGCCGTTGACAGCACTGCCGCCTATCTTGTCAGATCAGCTGGATTGACAGATAGCCAGTGGATCATTCTGGCATTGGGAAAGCTTGGCGCAGAAGAGCTGAATTACTCGTCCGATCTTGATCTTATCTGCCTGTTTGACATGCACCCGCACGCAGATGACGCAGATGACGCTGCCAGCCAGTATATCCACCTGACAAAAGAGCTGGTATCATTGCTGTCGACCAGCACTGAATATGGGGCGGGCTGGCGGATAGATTTACGGCTCCGCCCTGCCCCAAGTGCTACGGCGATTTGCCTGTCCGTGCCAGCCGCTATCAGCTATTATGAATCACAGGCCAGAAGCTGGGAGCGTGCCGCCTTTATCAGGGCAAGACCTATCGCAGGCAATATTGCCCACGGCAGACAGTTTCTTACACAAATAGATAGCTTCATCTGGCGCCGCAGTCTCGATTACACTATCATTGACGATCTTGCTGTAATGCTTCAGCACAAATTTGCCCCTGAAGACTATCTTGGGTTTGATGTGAAAAAAGGCAGCTATGGCATCAGGCATATCGAGCTATTCTGCCATATCCTGCAATTGCTGGCAGGCGGTCGCCACCCTGAGGCCAGAAGCCATAATACCGCCACAGCAATGGCAGCGCTTGCAGAAATTGGCTGGCTTGAGGGTACACAGGCAGTTCAGCTAACCTCTGCCTATTTCGGATGGCGCAGCATCGAGCATCGCCTGCAATATTGGCAGGATGCACACACCCACAGCCTGCCACGCCAGCTTGAAGAGTTGGTAAAGTTTGCCGCCTTTGCCGGATTTCACCTGCTAGCAGAATTTACAGCCCATCTTGAAGTGCTTCGGCAGAATACACAGAAATTTTCAACCCACCCTATTATGAGCCGCGCGCTACATCTCAGCCGCTCGCCAGATAATCAGAGCACCATAGCTGGCAACACAGATCACGAGGCATTATGCCAGCAACTAGCCGATATGGGCTTTGTGCGCGCTGAAGATATTGCCCATACCGTTAATCGCTGGCAGGAAGGGCAGATTGCCGCTACGCGCTCGGACAAGGCACGGCAGAATCTTGGACGCATGCTGCCTCGTTTTCTGGCAGAAATCTCACATGCCTATGATGCTGATGATGCGTTTTTTGCCTTTGCCAGAATGATTGAAAAGCTGAATGCAGGCGCACAGCTATTTGCGCTTTTTGCTGAACATCCAGAACTTGGCAAACTGGTTGCCGAGAGTATTGGCAAATCACCAATGATTGCAGATTTTCTGAGCGAGGCGCCAGATTTGCTTGATCTGTTGCTTGAGACCAGCTTTTTCACACCGCTTGCAGATCGTGCAGACAGCCTTATTCACCTGCCACTTCTATCTACTGCCAACCCTGATATTGAGAGCAGGCTGGAACAGGTACGGATGTACAAACGTGAAAGCGACTTTACAGCTTGCATGCATATTCTGCATGGATTTAGCGCGATAGACGATGTTCAGATACTTCTGAGCAGCACTGCAGACACGGCACTGGAGCTGATGTGTCAGGCCGCTACCGAAGATATTATCAGGCAGTTTGGAGAGCTGGCATCGTTCAGCTTTGCGGTGATTGCGCTTGGCAGGCTAGGCACCCGAAATCTTGCGCTTGAATCTGATCTTGATCTCGTCTTTCTTTTTTCTGATGGCGCGCCGGCAGATGACAGGCCGCCGCACGCTATTTCTGCCAAGGCCTATGCCACCAAGCTTGCCCAGCGCATCACAAATTTTATGACGGTAAAAACAGCCCATGGCAGTCTATACCAGCTTGATCTGCGCCTGCGTCCTGATGGTAATTCTGGTGCGCTTGCCGTGCCTTTTGAGCGGCTGGAAAGCTATTTTACCGAACAAGCATGGCCATGGGAAAAATTATCATTCCGCAAGGCGCGGCTAGTATATGCATATCAGACGCCAGACTGGAAACAGCCGCAAAACTGGCATGCCGGTATCATCGCAAAATTGCAGCAATATTTTATGCAGGATGATCTGGCCAGCCTTGTTGATGATATTCACAAGATGCGTAAGAGAGTGCAGGCAGGCGCCCCGCCGGCTAGCGATTTGAAAAAGCGGGCTGGCGGGTTTCTGGATGCCGAATTTCTTGTCGGACTGGAGGCACATCCCGATATGGCCGTAACAGGCACAGCACAGTCTGGCTCACCTGTTTTTATAAACGCGTTAAACACCCTTGAGCGGATAAAGCAAAGCATGCCTGTTTATGGTATATCGCCGGCCGGCCAGCATCTGGAATACAGAACAGAGCAGGAAATATCAGACATGCTTGCCCCTGCAACAGATGCATGTGCCGAGATTAAAGACTGTCTTGAGAATGCGCTTGATACAGCACAGACACTTATAGACGCGCGCTAATCCATCTGCCAGCCAGCAGACCAGCTATCATGCATACCATAAAAATGGCGGCATCCATGCCGGCCACACCAAGCACAGCGATAGCCGGGCCGGGGCATAATCCGCCCAGCCCCCAACCCGCACCAAACAGCACAGCACCCGTCACAAGTTTACGGTCAATATGCTGTGATACTGGCTGAACAAACAGCTCTGCAAGTACCGGCTTTGCCATATTTCCAGCCAGTTTCAGCCCGACCAGACTTACACCAATACCGCCTACCATCACAAAGGCAAGTGAAGGATCCCAATTACCGGTAATATTCAGAAATCCCTGAACTTTTGCGGGGTCAAGCATACCTGCTATCAACAGGCCAAGCCCGAATAATACCCCTATTAGAAATGAAAAAATGGTAATCCTCATGCCAGCCCCCCTGATTTCAGGATAAAGACTGTGACCATGCCGCTTAGCACAAAACAGCAGGTGGCAACAAAGGACCTGACAGAAAACCGTGACAGACCGCAAATGCCATGACCCGATGTACAGCCAGAACCAATAGCAGTCCCAAGCCCGACCAGCAGGCCTGCAACAGCCAGCCCCACAGGTGATGCCACCATGCGTGAGGTAAAGTCACCTGCAACAAGCACATAGCCAAAAGGCGCGCTAACTACCCCGATAATAAAGGCAAGCCGCCAGCCATTCTGACCAGCTCCCTCACCTGCTACAGCCTGTCCCAAAATTCCGGACACGCCCATGATGCGCCCTAGCAATAGCCACATAAAAAGCGCTGCCACCCCGATGGCGATACCCCCAAACAGGGACGCAAAAGGTGTAAATTCAATCCAGTTTATACTCATCTAACTCTCATATACCTTACTATAAACTTATCAGGCCAAGCAGGTATATAAGGCTAAGCCCTGCCTGACCCTGTCTGACTCTGCTCTATGTAACATAGCAGTAATAATCTGTTCAAATAATTCTGCTGTATCATATTTACGACAAGTGAGAGGCGGTTTTAGAAGAGCAGTTAGTGTGCTTTTCATGCTAACAATAGATAATAGTTGAGAAGAGCACACAACCTTTCAATCGGGAAAGGACGTCAGCGCGCTTGGGTAGAAGCGCATTCATTGTTTCCTGTTTGATTTTTGCTAAGGGTTTTGCGCAGATGTTCCGCTCATTACTTACGTCATGGCCGCTATTTTTCGGGCTATTGCTAATAATGATTGGCAATGGGCTGATGGTGCTTGTGCTTGGCATACGGGCAAGCGAGGCAGGGTTCGGGTCTGTTATTTCAGGCATTATGATGGGCGGATATTTTGCCGGCTTTTTCGGCGGGTCTGCTATTGTGCCACGCTTCCTTCAGGATGTTGGCCATATCAGAACATTTGGCGCGCTTGCGGCGATTGCTTCGGCAGCGGTCATTCTGCATCTGGTTGCTGTTGATCCTGTATTGTGGACATTTTTGCGCATCATCGCGGGCTTTAGCTATGCCGGCATGTATATTGTTGTCGAAAGCTGGCTAAATGAAAAATCTACCAACGAGACACGCGGGCAGATGCTGGCAATCTATATGATTATCACCATGGCCGGCATGAGCGGCGGGCAGGTTTTAGGCGGCATTTATGACATTACAACAGTGATGCCTTTTTTGCTTGCCTCTGTGCTGGTATCTATCGCGGTTGTGCCTATTCTGCTGACGGCTGCCCGCGCACCGGACTTTACCTCGCCTGACCCTGTATCTATCAGGCGGCTATATCAAATCTCGCCTCTGGCACTTATCGGCATGTTATTGCAGGGGCTGACGGCATCCATGGCCTTCGGGATTGGCGCTATCTATGCCACAGATATCGGCATGACAGAATCTCAGGCATCGCTATTTATGGCGGCATTTACGCTAGGTAATATGCTGCTTCAATATCCGGTTGGCAGGCTGTCTGATCTGTTTGACAGGCGGGTGATGATTTTGGTGATCGCACTAGGCGCCGGCATTGCCGCCAGCTTTGCCGCCAGCCTGTCTGCACAGCAATTCTGGATTCTGGTTATTGTTACCGCGCTTTATGGCGGGTTGAGCCTGACCATCTATTCGCTATGTATTGCCCATGCAAATGACTATCTCACCCCCTCCCAGATGGTTAGCACTGCCTCAACCCTGATTACCATTAACGGTATCGGCGCGATTTTTGGCTCGCCACTTATCGGATTTGTGATGCAGATTACAGCCCCGAGCGCGTTTTTCTGGGTAATTGCACTGGTGCATTTTGGGCTGGCAGGCTTTGTTCTGTTGCGGATGCTATCACGCCCATCAGTGCCTGCGGATGCACAGGCGCCATTTGTTGCCGTGCCTGAAATTGGTACGGCTGTTGCTGTCCAGCTGAACCCCGAAACACCCTATCAGCCAACAGAAGCCTTTGAAGTTGAAGACCCGCTTTCAGATAACCCCTATCTGGACATTACCTCATTGAACGATCCTGCAAAGGAATAGCAATGCTACCTAAAACAGGTAATTTCACCCGTCTCATACTTGCTTTTGCCTAAATGCTTAGCCTTCGCCTATTATGATGTTAGATATTACTAATAAAGTGATTATATAAGCATGCGTCATGTTTTCATTATCGGGTATTGCCTGTGCATATATGCGCTTGCTTTAGGGGTAGCGGGCGCAGATAGCCATGATGTCAGACTGTCATTTCTTGCCACCAAAGTAACTGATGGGGACAGTATCCGCGCAGGCACATTCAGATTACGCCTTTATGGGATTGATGCGCCTGAAACACGGCAGCAATGTCATGATAAGGCTAACCAGCCATATCAGTGTGGTGTTATGGCAACACAATATCTTGCCAATCTCGCCATGAAAGACCGGCCTCTGGACTGTGTGCTGAAAGATATAGACAGATATAAGCGTCTGGTTGTCCAGTGCAAATCGGACGGGTTGGATATCGCCGCCCAGATGGTGCGTGCCGGATGGGCGGTGGCCTATCGGCGTTATGCCTCTGACTATATTGATGATGAAGCCCGTGCCAAAGCCGAAGATAAAGGTATGTGGCAGGGTGATTTCATCTCACCCGAAACATGGCGCCGTCAGCAGAAATAAATGTCGGTTTATAACAAGCCAAGTTCACGCAGTTCCGAGGCAAGCTCGGCAGGCATCGCTTCATTATTATCTGTTTGCGGCATATCATCTGGCGCATCATCTGTTTCTAGATAGCGCCAGCCCTGAAAAATGCGCATTTTGCGCGGCCATACAGCCACAAGTTCAGGGGCAAGCACAATCCCGCAGGCTGGCCGCCCGTCATCCCGCTTGATATCTATCAGGTCAATCACAGGCTGACGGACGATCATCTGGCCTTTGATAATCCAGTATATAGCGCCACCATCCAGCAGCTCGTCAGCCCGTCTTGGCCAGTTTCGGGTCGGATGGATAATGGGCAGGCCGGCATCTGTGCGCCGTTTCTGCCAGCCTTTCAGGCTGTCAATGGAGATTGAGCCGACAGATAGTTTTTTCAGATGGACAGTCATACAACAAAACCTAATTTGACCTTGGGTGAAGTTCAACCGGTCTGGCGATAAATTTTACCGCTTCTGCATTTTCTGATAGCTGAAACAGGCACCGCGCTCATCATAATAGCAAAAGTGCCGCAAGTCCGAGAAACACCATAAAGCCAACCACATCTGTAATGGTAGTGATAAATACAGATGAGGCAATTGCAGGATCAGAGCCCAGCTTGATCAATGCCAGAGGCACCAGCGTGCCAGAAATAGCAGCGACCACAATATTGGCGCACATGGCAATCGCGATAATCAGGGCAATATCTGTCTGGCCAAACCAGACATAGGCCAGCCCCGCTGCAAGTACGGCAAATAGCACGCCGTTTATCACCCCGACATATAATTCTCTTAGCCCAAAGGTGATAGCTGTTTTGGTACTAAATTCACGCATCGCAATCGCCCGCACAGCAACCGTAACTGTCTGGGTGCCGGCATTGCCGCCCATAGAGGCAACAATCGGCATTAGAATCGCCAGCGCGACAATCCTGTCAAGCGTTGTTTCAAATAGCCCGATAACAATTGAAGCCAGCACAGCCGTTAGCAAATTCACAAACAGCCATGGCACTCTGGCTTTGAAGGTTTCGACAATCGAGCTGCGAATGGACGCATCAGACACACCGGCCAGCGCCATCAAATCTTCTTCGGCTTCTTCGTCAATAACATCAATAATATCGTCAATGGTGATAATGCCTAGCAGCCGGCCATCAGGATCAACTACAGCCGAGGTTACCCGCCCATAGCGGCGGAACAGCAATGCCACCTCTTCCTGATCCATACTCACAGGAATAGGCTGAATATCGGTATCCATTATCTGGGAAATACGCTTTGGCCTCTGGCTACATAACAGCTTGTCCAGCGACACTTCACCAACATAATGTCCAGTCGCGTCCGTTACCATGACAATATAGAAATCATCCTGACCGCCTGCCTCGGAACGCAAAGAATCAATCGTCTGCCCAACTGTCCAGAATGGCGGCACAACCACCATTTCACGCTGCATCATCCGGCCTGCCGAATCTTCGGGGAAACTCAAACTCTGCTCGACAAGCACCCTGTCCTTTTCTGACAGAGACGCCAGAATTTCTTCACGTTCTTCTGGCTCAAGCTCTTCTGCGATTGTTACCACATCATCTGAATCAAGGTCCGGCAGGCTGGCAGCAATCACATCCGAAGATAGATGCTCAACCACAACCTCTCGTGCATCTTCATCAAGATAGGCCAGAATTTCGACATCAAAATCAGCCCCCACAAGCTGCACCAGAGAGGCTGTGTCCTGATGATTAATCCGCTTAATAAAATCTGCCTTATCCGCAGGGTGAAGAGGGTCCATCAGCATATTCAATCTGCCAGTATCCTCGCGTGACAGCGCATCAATAATGGCGCTTTCAACTTTTGGGGTAAGCCCGTAAAGAGAAGATAGCTGAGATGGCAACTGGGATAATTTTGCATCGTCTGTTACAGAGCTGTCCAGCGAAACAGGCATATCTGGATGGCGTTTATTGACCATGAACCTGCCTCCTTTCCAAGGCTGTAAAAGCTGCATTTTTTCAGATGATTACGCGATAAATATCATAGCTTTATACTACCATAAAGAAGCGTCAGACCAAACTAAAACCTGTCTGCCCGGACAGCAGACAGCCAGCAGGGTAATATTATTGCTTTTTAGGGTTTTGAAATATTATTTCGTGAAATATTCAGGCTGTAGCCATAATGCTGGCAAGCTGGTGCAGCATAGCTGAAATGCCGTCGTCATCAATATCTTTATGCACAACCAGCCTGAACATCTTCTTTGCTGGACTTATTCTGATATTACCTGCCATTAAACGCTCTGGCAGGGTTGATTTCATTGCCTCCGGCACCTGCATATAGACCATATTTGTCTGTACAGAATCCATATCAACATGAATACCCGAAATATCATTCAGCCCCTGTGCCAGCGTCTTTGCGCGCATATGGTCATCTTTCAGCCTTGATACATTATGGTTTATCGCATACAGGCCTGCTGCCGCCATCATACCAACCTGACGCATACCGCCGCCTAGCATCTTCCGCAATCTGCGGGCACGCGAAATAAAGCTGGCAGAACCCACCAGCACAGAGCCAACAGGCGCACCCAGTCCCTTGGACAGGCATAACGAGACAGAATCAAAGCTTTGCGCATAGTCTGCGGCAGACACATTTGTTGCAATCACTGCATTCATCAGACGCGCACCGTCAAGATGCGTAGATAGCCCCTTTTCATGGGCAATCTCACATAATGCCTGTAATGTCTGCTTTTGCTGCACCAGTCCGTTATGGGTGTTTTCCAGCGATAATAGACGTGAGACAGGATAGTGATAATCATCCTGTTTTACAGCCTGTTCAACATCGCTTGCGTTCAGAGAACCATCAGAATTTACCGGCAGAGGACAGGGAATTACCCCGCCAAGTGCGGCTATCCCGCCAGCTTCATAATGCAGGCTATGGTACTGCGCACCCGACAGGACTTCTTCACCTCTGCTGGCATGGGTAAGCATCGCAATAAGATTACTTTGCGTGCCAGAACTGACAAACAGACCTGCTTCTTTTCCGAGCAAATCTGCGATTTGAGTTTCCAGCCTGCTGGCTAGCGGGTCTTCGCCATATACATCATCGCCGACCTCCGCTGTTGCCATAACATCCCGCATGGTCTCATCAGGCATGGTTACCGTATCGCTTCTGAAATCAATCATCTCTTACATTATCCCTGATGGTATGACGCAATGATAGTTAACCATGAATGCGCTATATTGTGCAAAGTTAAAAAAACGCTGCCACCTTGTAAAAGATGGCAGCGTCCGCACTATGTGAATAGTGACAGATTATTAGGATTTAGCACCAAACTCCGGATATGAATCCATGCCAAGCTCCGAATTATCCAGCCCTACTCTTTCATCTTCACTGCTTACGCGGATACCGATGACAGTTTTCAGCACATACCACAACACCAGTGATGCTGAGAAGGTAAAGGCACCTACCACAACAATTGAGGTTAGCTGTGTTACCAAGCTGGCATCAGGGTTTGTGATAACGACTGCGATTGTGCCCCAGATACCGGCGAACAGGTGAACTGGGATCGCACCGACAACATCATCAATCTTCAGCTTGTCTAGGAATGGTACAGCATAGACCACGATCACACCGCCAACAGCACCGATAAGTGTCGCAACACCAAGTGTCGGGGTCAGAGGCTCTGCGGTGATTGACACCAGACCAGCCAGCGCACCGTTCAGCATCATGGTTAAATCGACTTTCCTGTAACTTATCTGCGACAAAATCATGGCCGCAATCGCACCGCCAGCTGCAGCGGCGTTTGTGTTTGCGAAAATACGTGATACATCGGCTACATCGCCAATTGTGCCCATCGCCAGCTGTGAGCCACCATTAAAGCCGAACCAGCCAAGCCACAGAATAAATGTACCCAATGTTGCAAGCGGAAGGTTAGCACCCGGCATTGGCACGACTCTGCCATCTTTATATTTGCCTTCTCTTGCGCCCAGCACAATCACACCGGCAAGTGCTGCCCAGCCACCAACTGAATGCACTACGGTCGAGCCTGCAAAATCCAGAAAGCCCATTTCATCAAGGAAACCGCCGCCCCACTTCCAGCTTGCCTGTAATGGATAAATCACAGAAGTCAGCAGGAATGTGAAGATCAGGAACGGCCATAATTTGATACGCTCAGCCACCGCACCTGATACGATTGAGGCTGTCGCCGCACAGAACATTAGCTGGAAGAAATAGTCCGAAGCTGTAGAGGCATAGCTGATATCATCAGCCGCATCTGCTGACACGCCTACTGCTTCCATAACGGCAATCGCGGGGAACAGACCTGAGAATACGCCTTCAATTGACCAGTCACCTAGCGGATACATCAGATTATAGCCGACCAGATAATAGCCAATCGCGGCAATCGAGAATAGCGCAACGTTCTTGGTTAGCTGCGTTGTGGTATTTTTTGCCCGTACCAGCCCTGCCTCCAGCATACAGAAGCCGCATGCCATGAACATGACCAGAAATCCGCTCATCAGGAACAGCACAGAGTTTAAGATAAATACACCATGTTCCGGCACTTCCTGTGCAAAGGCGGGTGCCGATATACCGGCGGTCAATCCTGCTGCCAGTCCTAACGGGGTGATAATTGATAATAGTTTAGAATTCATTTTCATCTCCTTAAATGAATGTGCGCAGGCTGAAGCCTAAAGCGCGGTCTCGCCTGCTTCGCCTGTGCGAATGCGCAACGCATCTTTCAGCGCAAAGGTAAAAATCTTTCCGTCCCCGATTTTGCCTGATTTGGCAGCTGTGGATATGGCATCTTTTACTGCGCCTGCCTGAGCAGTTGGCACAGCCACTTCAATTTTTATCTTTGGCATAAAATTCACCTGATATTCGGCGCCGCGATAAATTTCCGATTTTCCTTTTTGTCGTCCATATCCTTGTACTTCAGACACCGTCATGCCTGTTACGCCCAGTTCTGTCAGTGCGTCCTGAACAGATTCAAGCTTCCCAGGTTGCATAATCGCTACGATGTAAATCATCTTAAGTCTCCGCTTTCTTGTTTTGGCAGACAGGCTGTGGATACCATATGGCTCACAGCCGAAACGCCTGCCGATGAAAATGGTAATAGCAAAGTTATCTGATTAAAAATTGTGCTGAATTTTTCGCGGCGTGATGCATAATTTGCAGTGCCTCAGTATAATGATAGGTTCTGCAAGTAAATATGCGGCTCGGCCAGCACCCCTTCGTTTGAGTAAAAGAAGAATAAAGACTGGTTCTCTAGAGGCAATGTGAGATCATTATGAGACACCTTACCCATCTGAAATATATTGATGTTGTCGCCCGTGAGGGCTCAATCAGAAAAGCGGCAGACAGACTTGCCATTACCTCGACAGCACTGAACAGGCGCATACTCGGGCTGGAAGAGGAGATAGGCAGCCCGATTTTTGAAAGGCTGCCTTCGGGTGTTCGTCTGAATGCGGCAGGCGAGCTGTTCATCCAGCATATCAGGCTGCAGATGAATGATTTATCTCGCATCCTATCACAGATATCTGACCTGTCTGGCGAGCGGCGCGGCCATGTGGCGATCAGTGTCTGCGCCGAAATGCTTGGTGATTTTCTGCCTGAACAAATTGGCCGCTATCGTGATGAACATCAGGCTGTGAGTTTTGATGTGATGCAGCATGATGCCGAAGCAGGCCTTGCTGCCCTTAACCAGTATGACGCAGATATTGCCCTGATATATGCCCCCCTGCTTCCTTCTGATGTAACGCTGGCGGCAACTGTATCACAGCCGCTTATCGCCCAGATGCACCACACGCACCCTCTGGCACAAAAGCAGTCGCTTAGCATTGAGGATATGATGGCATATCCTGTCATTGTGCCGCGCGGCAAGGATGGTATCAGGGGGCAGATTGATATTGGCTGCGCCAGAAAATCAGTAAAATTTGCCGAAATGATAATGGCAGATAATTTTGCCTTTATGCAGCATTATATCTGTCATGAGATGGCTATTTCACTGCAAATTCCCTTTTCTCTGCACAGGCTGGCCAGCGACAACACAGAACAGATGCTGGTAAGCCGCCCAATCAAAGAGGGCGAGTTTCCTAATGGTGTTGCCCATATTGCCCATCTCAAAGGGCGCACATTGCCCGTTGCAGCAGCAAGGTTTCTTGACCAGATAGTCGCAGCGCTTCATTTGTTATATCCGGATGATGCTACATAAGTGGGGCAGCACCCGTTAATGAAAAACAGCCACCTGTGATTACAGATGGCTGTTCTAGAATTTATTTCGTGAAATAGATAACAATAACGCTGAGATTTGCCAGCCTATGAAATATGCATCATCGCCAGCTAATTTGCGTTATCTGCACAGAAACAGGATTGCCTGTTTCAGGTGATAACACCTCTTTCAGCTGCCTTGTTCTTCTGTTCACTCGACATGTGATCACCTCCTTATCTGTTGTTTACGATATGACTAGCCTATCGTGACAGTGGCGCAAACACAATAGGTCAAATTCATCAGCCCTGCATAGAGCTTCGGCATAAATCGAAATCTTTGACAGTTTTTGGCTAGATTTTAGCCTGTGTGCTGATTACACTGCACCACAAAATCCGGAGAACAGATTTGCCATGTATGGCAATGCCTATTTTTTGGTGCATAAATAGCCACGCCAAGCCACAGACAGGATGCATCAGGACCCCTATGGCCTATCCAGTAGATACAGCACATCATATTCTGGTGATACAGCCGCTGGTTGGTATCGGAGATATGATCTGGCACAAGCCATGGATTGACGCACTGGCAGCTCGTACCACAGTTACCCTTGCTGCCAAACCTACAGCACAGACAGCGATTTTATTTCCACCAGAACAACATGCAGGGCTGCATCATCTGCACATTCAGCGTTCATTGCGCGGCCGGAAGGGACGGCATGATGGCATATCCGGATTTTTCAGGCTGGTGGCTGATTTCCGTAATTCTGGTGCAGACACCGCCATTATTCTGCACCATTCTCCGCGCTATGCGCTGGCCGCAAAGCTGGCAGGTATAAAGGTAAGGCTGGGCTATGGACATACATCACATAATATTGGGCTGAATGCCGGCACAGTACTTGACAAGGCGATGCTTAAGGACAGCCACGCGATTGACCGTATCGCCCGTTTTAGCGCCGAAAACGGATTTGGGCTTGAGCAGCCACACTGGCATCTGGCGCCGAAGGCACAGGCTATTGACTGGGCAACTATGTGGCTTGCAGAACATCATCTGCTTGCCTCGGACGGACGGCCTCTTCCCTATCTGATATATGGCATTGGTGCGATGCATGAAGCGCGGCGCTGGTCAGCAGAAAACTTTGCCGCACTGGCCGGACTTATTGCCAAAAGCAGACTGGCCATGCCGATTTTGATCATAGCTGCACCTAATGAAGAACATATTGTGAATGCCATCATGGCGGCGGCACCAAAGCCTTCAGACCTTGTACCTGTAATTTGCCCGCTAACCGAGGCTGTAGCATTGATGTCACAGGCGCACGGCTTTGTTGGCAATGATTCAGGGCTGCTAAATATCATGGCCTGTCTGAATATTCCTGCGCTTGGGCTATTTTCACAAAGCAAACCTCTGGAATATAGCCCGTATCTTTATAAGCTTGAGTTATTTGCCGAGCAGGATTATGGAAGTGAGGGGCTGATTGATAGCATCACTCCTGAAGATGTTTTTGCAAGAATGCTGGAAATCTGGCCTGACAAATCATAACGGGCTGATCTTTTAGATATGACTGGCTAGCAGTATAATTTTAACCAGAGAAAAAAACGGTAACATGACTTTTGATTTTGATGTGCTATGTGTTGGTAATGCCATAATGGATGTGCTGTCACCCTGTGATGACGCATTTTTGAAAGACCATAATATTGAAAAAGGTGGCATGAATCTGATTGATGAGGCGCGGGCGCTCAGCCTGTATGAAGCGATGCCGGAACCAACTCAGCAATCTGGTGGTTCTGCGGCGAATAGTGCCTACGGCCTTGCCTGTCTTGGAGGGCGCGCCGCCTTTGCAGGGCAGGTTGCAGCAGACCCTGTCGGCGATGCCTTTATCGCCGATCTTCAGGCCGCCAATGTGCATTTTGCAGGCAGACAGGCACAAGATGGCCCTGCCACTGCACGCTCGATGATCTTTGTAACTCCTGATACGATACGCTCTATGAATACCTTTCTAGGCTCATCTCTTCATCTGAATGCAGACCATCTGTCTAACAGCATCACCGCAAAATATATTTATCTTGAAGGCTATCTGTTTGACGCGCCAAAAGGCCCTGAAATTTTTCAGAAAGCAGCAGAAATTGCAGCCGCTACTGGCGGAAAAATTGCGCTTTCACTTTCAGATGCATGGTGCGTAGAACGTCACTTTGACGCGCTTGGCGAATTTATCGAAGAACATGTATCAATCCTGTTCAGCAATCATGATGAAATAAAAGCCCTCGGATATGACACGATTTTTGACGCATCTGACGCGTTAAATGAAGTTGTAGATGACATCATAGTGACGCAGGGCGAGGCAGGTGCCATGGTAGCTACCTCAGAGCAGACCGTCAGCGTGCCAGCCATGCCTGTTGGCGAGGTTGTTGATACCACAGGCGCGGGCGATCTGTTTGCCGCAGGCTATCTTTATGGCAAATCGACAGGCGCAGATATTCTGAGCGCAGCCGAATATGCCAGCATTTGCGCAGGCGAGATTATCTGCCATTTTGGTGCCCGCCCACAGTCCGATCTGAAAGAGCATATTTCTCGCTATAAATAGGCTTCAACGCGCTGATATTCTGGCAGTTAAAAAGCCTGTTTCAGGCCAAGAAACAGCCCTGCATCCTGCTTGTTTCTGATGCCTGATACATTATGGCTGGCATGCATTTTCAGCATCCATCTTCCCCCCGCCCATAGACTGTCCTGATGATGAAAATCAAGATCTATCTGGCGCGTGTTATTTGCCAGATCATAGCGCTCTAATACAGAGTTATAGTCTCCATCCTGATATCCTCTGGTGGTAAGCTGGCTGAGATAGCCGCCAGTGGTCGCAAGTGGAAGCCTGAGCGAGACAGATTGTGCATAATTTGACCTTCCGGTCTCTGGCTGACCTGCATGCCATCTGTCAAATGTAAATTCATAGCTGTCAGCCACAAGCCCATCAATGGATACATGGTCTGCCTGTTTCATCTCTAGCGCTGTCTGCATGGCCATATAGCTGCTCCGCAACTGGCTTGTGCCTGAAAGCGGCATGGATGCAGCCATGGACACATAGCGCGAAATAACCTCGGCGGCAGGTTCATAAAATCCTGATAGACGCGCGCCCAGAACCGTATCATATTCGCGCAACACCCCAAATCTTCCGCTAAGCGATGAGCCAGCCTCATGCCAGCCTATCTGGCTAGACAGCTCGTCAAACTGGCCGCCTGCCTGCCAGCTGCCGCGGTAATGTGACATGCCAAGTGAGAGTTTCGGGTCAAGATAGATATGTGACTGCATAAAGCTGTAGGCTGTTTTGCCTGATGCAATCTGGGCAAAGGCCGAGTTTCGTGCCTGAGAATATATATCGGGGTATTTGCCAGCCTCTGGTATATAGTGCCGTGATGGCGCCGAAAAAATGCGTTTTGTTCTGCCGGTATCAAGCCGCATCTGCTGGTTATAGAGCGAGACTGATATATCATCATCTGACTGTCCGCCGGAAACAGCTAGATACAGATAGCCAGCTGAAATTAATGGCTGATCTTGCCTGTTCCCTCCATCCGAGAGCAACGCCATCAGCTCGTCCGGACTAACCTCATATTGCTGCGCGGTGCCAAGGCGTGGCTGAAATTCAAATGCGCGACCGAAGCTGTCAATCAGCCCCAGCGTTGGCTGTCTATGTGCAAAGGCCTGTCCGAATACAGCAGATGGCACGATTGATGTTGTCTGGGGCGACACCCCTTCAATAGGCCGGCCATCTGTTGCAGCCACAGCCAGACTGCCTTGCGGGCGAGAGGCTTCGGCCAGATCCAGCAGCCCCACCCCATATACATCATCTATACCCGCAGCCCCCAGATCAGTGGCGGTAGACAGCACAAGCGTGGTTAGCTGTGACGGTGTCAGATTAGGAAATTGCTGTTTTAGAAGCGCGATAGCGCCTGTTACATGCGGTGCCGCCATTGAGGTACCGTCAAGCTGTTTATAACTGGCTGGCGGGGTGGTTGTGTTGTCATCCACATCATAGGTAGAATAGATTGTTGCTCCCGGTGCTGCGATACAGAACGCCTTTGCATATCCACAGCCATTACTGAATGAGGTGATTCTGTTTGACTGGTCGACAGCAACAACCGTGAGCCATTCACCGGACAGGCTGGAATCAATTACAGGATAGGAGCCTCTGAAAGACGGTATATTGGCGTTCAGACCAGATGACGAGCTGTTGCTGATTGACAGAGCAGAATTTTGCATCTGGGCATCTGAATATAATCTAATCTGCCCAGTTTCGGTATTCAGCCCGTCATTGCCATTGGCAAATACTACAATTGTGTTCTGGGTTGCGTTTTGCCATGCTGTTATTTCGGCAGGCGACAGGCCTGTCAGGGCAGCTGAGCCCAAATAGCCATAAACATATTCAGTGCTGCTGTTATCTGCGTAATTATAAAAGGGGCGTTTATAGTGGTAGGTGGTGCCCTGATGCATCAGCGTATCATTGACCGAGGCGCCCCAGCTATTATTCATCGCTGTGATTGCCACCCCGCTTCCCTGATTAATCGCATCTACCAGCTGGTCATGGCTGGCAAAGCTGAGATCATTTCCAAATATCTTGACAGGCTTGATAGATACATCAGGCGCAACGCCATGCATGCCGGTGTCATTCTTTGTTGCCCCGATAATCCCTGCAACATGGGTTCCATGCGCAGATATGCATCCATTTTGAGGACAATGGACAGCGCTGTCTCCGTCCAGCGCATCATAGCCTGTTACAAGATTATCAACCAGATCGGCATGGTCTGTATCAAAGGGCGAATCAAGCACTGATACTGTGACCCCCTGACCTGTATAGCCACGTGCATAGGCAGTAGAGGCATTCAGGCTGGCAAGACCATAATTGGCGTTATATTCAGATGTCTCCCAGATGGCGGTATCGAGTGATTGCGAGCTATCATCGCCATTGCCGCCACCAGAATCACCCCCGCCAGAATCACTGCCGCCGTCATTTCCGCCAGAATTATCTCCTCCAGAATCATTGCCTGTTGATGGTGTCTTGCTGGCC
>WTJO01000268.1 GCA_011524805.1 Alphaproteobacteria bacterium | reverse complement strand
GTTAAGGCACGCATAATATCAGCGCCCAGCCTGTCGCCAGATGGCTCACCGGCAAGCATAAAAATTGTTTTGGGGTGGGGGCTCATTCTGCCACCATATCAGTTGACACAAGCACAATGCCGCAGCGTTCTGCCAACGCCAAAAGCGTTTCGCGTTCCTGAGTGAGAAATACATGTTCTGGCTCAATTACCGCAATCATGATGCCTGCGCTGGTAAGCTGTTTTATCGTATGCTCTCCAAAGCCGGGTGGATCAAAGGCCAGATTCTGGCCTGATTTAGCCATTTTGACAAATACAGCAGATGGGCAGTCGGTCTGGATAAGCGGTGTTGAGCGCGCGATCATCTCGTCTGTACCTTCAGCCGCCTCAATCGCCAATATTCTATCACCCTGCGCGACCACAGACTGACCAATATCTAGCTGGCCTAATGCCATCAATGTTGCTATTGCGCGCTGTGCAGACTGAATTTCTATCTGTTCAAGCGCCCTGCCCTGATGAAACTGTTTTGGCAAAAACCTGTCATCAAGAAAACTAGACTGGGGCAAGACTTTAATCTGATGTGATTCAAAATAATCTGCAACTGCTTCCAGCGCAGAATTATCACCTTTCAAAAGCACCTTGCCCAGCAGTTTATATGCCTCTTTATCAAGTGCCAGCGGGTTAAGCGGTGGCCGGGTTACAAGACCGGCAAACACAACTCTGTCACAGCCTGCCGATTTTATATGGCTGATGGCAGCACCCAGCTCTCCAATGGCAAAATCAGCTACCTCACATTCAGCAAAGCTATCTTCACAATGCTGTTTTATTCTGATGATAAGCGGTGCTTCGCCTCTGTCACGCGCAGATTTGGCAATATCAGCCGGCTGAGGGCCTTTTCCGGATATGATTGCCAGACGACCCATCACAGCCAGCCATCAACGCTGAGGATGGCACAATGCGCGCGCATCCCCATCTTCGATAAATTGCAAAATAGACATCGCTTCTTCATTGTCTGAAAATTCTGCCTTTGCCTGTGCTAGCCTTTCAGAAAATACTCCGTCCGCCTCGAATAAAAGAGTGAAGAATTTTCGCAACATTTTAATCTGGGCAGAAGAGAAATCACGGCGTTTCATTCCCGTGATATTCAGCCCGTTCAGCGTGGCACGCGGTCCGGATGCATTCCCAAACGGAATTACATCATTCACAATCGTAGACTGGCCGCCAATAATTGAATAGCTACCTATTCTAACAAATTGATGATAGGCAGAATAGGCACCCAGATAGGCATAATCACCGACCTCTACATGCCCGCCAATCCCGACATAATTTGCCAAAATATTATGACTGCCAATAATACAGTCATGCGCAATGTGAGCGCCAACGAAAATAAAATTATTATCACCGACCACCGTGCGCATATTGCCAATTTCAGTCCCACGATGCATGGTCACCTGTTCTCTTATCAGGTTGTTTTTACCAATTATCAGTTCAGACGGCTCACCCTTATAGTGAATGTGCTGTGGCGGCAGTCCCAGTGATGCAAAGGGGAAAATCTCACATCCATCGCCTATCTTTGTATTGCCGTCAATCACCACGTGATGATGTATTTTTACATTATCACCAATAACTGCATGCTCGCCAATAACGCTGAACGCGCCAATCTCGACCCCTGAACCCAAACTTGCTGTTGATGCAACAATGGCAGACGGGTGAATATTACTAGACTGTGTCACCTGTTTCTCACTTATTTCCAGCAACTACCATTGCAGAAAATTCAGCCTGTGCCATCACTGTGCCTGCAAGCTCTGCAACACCGGAAAATTTCCACAAAGCTGCTTTTCCAGCCGTCTTTTTTACATGCAATTCCAGCAAATCGCCTGGTTTTACTGGTTTTTTGAACCGTGTCTTGTCAACAGATGCCAGAAATACCAGCATATCTTTTTGCTTTTCAGGCTGGGTTAACGATGCCAGACAGGAGGCAGCCTGCGCCATCGCCTCGACAATCAGCACGCCGGGCATCACGGGGTTGCCGGGGAAATGGCCGGGGAAAAAAGGCTCGTTTCCGCTTACAGCCTTTATGCCGGTAATTGACTCTCCCAGCACCACATTTTTCAGCTGGTCAATCAGCAGAAATGGTGCCCGATGCGGGATCAGCGTCTCTATTTCTGCATAACCAATTGGCTCTTCCATATTCATGTCTCTCTCACAATTACCTTTGCCGTCTAATTCTGCCAGCAACTCTGTTCAGAATAGCTGGCTATCTTTGTTTTTGTTTTGCCTGTATGCGCAAACGCGCCTGCTGTCTCCAGAATTGCTGTGCCGGCATCGCCGGAAATCCGGCATAGGCTTCACCTCCAGCAAGCGATTTTGTTACATTGGCATTTCCCATGATAATACTGTTATCCCCGATTGTCACATGGTCGGCAACCCCGACCTTGCCCCCCAGCATGCAGGCTTTGCCAATATGGCTACTACCGGCAACCGCGCTATGGGCAGCAATGATGGTGCCTGTGCCAATAGTGACATTATGGGCAAGATGCACAAGATTATCCAGCATCACATAATCATCCAGCCGTGTCTCACCGAACACTGCCCTGTCAATAACACAGGATGCGCCAATATCTACATAATTACCGATCAGAACAATGCCAAGATGTGGCATGATGCTGACCTGAGTTGCACTTGCTTCAAAGCCGAAGCCGCGCTTGCCAATCACCGTATTCGCGCCAATCCTGACATGATCTGCAATAATAGCATGGCTTATCACCGCAGAGGCGGCTATGTGGCAAGACCTGCCTATCTCTGTGCCCTGCTTTAGCTGAATATGCGATTCAAGCACGCTATGAGCGCCTATTTTGACATCTTTTTCAATCACGCAGAATGCGCCAATTGACGCTGTTTTATCAATTTGCGATTGCGGGTCAATAATCGCTGTCGGATGGATAGCTGCCTGCCTATCGGCAGAAGGATTATAAAGGGCAGGATATATACGCTGTGCAGCCTGTGCGAATGCCGCCCGTGGATTATCACATGCCAGTATTACAGCCTTCTCAAACCCTTCGGCAGAGATGTCGGCAATCTTGTGAGATACAAGACAGATACTACCTTCTGGCAGGCGACCCTCCAGATAGGAAAGATCTGACAGATAGGTAAGCACACCCTGTCCGGCCGCAGAAATATCCTTGCAGTCACGCACATCAATATCAGCATAATCAGATGGCACATCAACCTGCAAACCATCAAATAGCGCTTTTAGTGAATGAGAGGTAGGCGCGCCAAAAAATGCTGTTCTATCAGATGTCAAGATTATCTATTCCCCTGATGGTTTTTCATCTATCTCAAAGCGTGCATTCTTGGTGCGCTCATCAAGCCGCTGCAAGATAATCTGCGATATATCAAGCTGGTTTTTGAAGATCACGGCAGATTGACGGTTTAATACCATATCAAAATCATTTTCAGTGGAAAATTCCGTAATGATCTCAATCGCAATATCTTTTATCTGGTTCTGGACAGACTGAAAGGCATTATCGAGTGACTGGCGTCTGGCCTGAATCTGTTTCTGGATTTCAGCAACATCAGCCTGAAATTGTGCAACCTGCTTACGATAGGATTCTGGCGACAGGATAGATTGCTGAGATTTCAGCTCTTTCTCACGGCTGAGCATTTCACGTTCTTTTTGCGAAAATTCACGCTGAAATTCATCGCGCTTTTCATCAAGAAGTGCCCTCACCTTCTTGGTGGCTTCTGCCTTTCTCAGGATTTCGCCTAGATCAACAACAACAAGTTTGGCTTCAAAACCACCATCTGGTGATTGAGCCTTAACTGTAGGCATAGCAATAAATACCATGCTTACAGCCACGCATAAGCCAGCCAGAACACGTTGAGCTGTGTGAAACATGATATGTGAGACCCTTTTTTATGCTAGAAGCGTGTGCCGATATTGAACTGAAAGCGCTTTGTCTTGTCGAAATTTTCCTTGGTAACAGCATCCGCCCAGTAAAAACTTAACGGGCCGATAGCTGTATCCCATAGCAGACCAAAACCGACAGACTGGCGCATTGTATCGTTATTGGCACCAAGCACGCCCGTTACATAATCTGTACCCCATGTCGAACCAACATCAGAATATACTGTCCAGCGAATACCCAGATCTTTGCTAAACCCGTATGATGAGATGAGTTCGACAGAACCTGTATACATGTTGTTGCCGCCAACCGCTGCCAACGTACCGGCATCGCGGGGACCAATACCGCCACCTGCAAAGCCTCTGACACTGCGGCCACCAATGAAGAAGCGGTTACTCTGTGTGACCTTGTCACCAAGCCCATCAACAATACCCAACCGGCCTCTTAGTCCCATTACAATACGGTTAAAC
>WTJO01000243.1 GCA_011524805.1 Alphaproteobacteria bacterium | reverse complement strand
ACCACATCCTCCGGCAGACTATTTTTTATCGCCATCAGCTCTTCTTCTGAAAGTGCTTTGGCCGCCTCACGTTCCATCTCGCCATGGCCGGGAACATTCACAATTGTCTTGATGTCCGGGATTTCGGTCACGGTGGTTGCGCCCTTAAGCTGGTCAGGACGATGATTAAACGCCCGCAAGCTAACTTCGGTTAATCCACGCAGGAAGAACAGCCCGCCAAGCGTTACGATAAATGACGGCAGGCCTGAACGCACTACGATATAGCCCTGAAGCCAGCCGAAAAACAGCGTAAAACACATTGTAATCAGGATTGCGCCAATAGGCGAGACATCCGATATATGAAGCAGGGTGAAAAATTCGATATGCACACCGCCATCAAATGAGACATATGGAATAATAATCGAAAATCCCCATCGCAATATCATCGCCATGGTAGCGCCCGCAAATCCGATCATAGAGCCAATAGACAGATCAAATTCGCCTGCGATAATTAGTAACCCAGCCCCAAGCGCAATAATGCCAAGCTGTGAGATAACACGCAGGTTATTTCGGATACCAAGTGCGTTAAACCCTTCACCTGCAAACGGATTGAGTGAAAACTCACCCGCCGGAATTGAAAAATATCCCAGCATGCCAAACAGCAACAGCATCACCCCGATAGGGCCAATTTCCGGTCTGGCCAGCAATCTGTTAAGCCAGCCTTTCTGTTCTAGCCGGTCTGTTTCTTTTCTAGATGCCGGGCTAGGGTTAGATGCAGATGAGGTCGCCATAAATTTTTCCTTTAATGTGGACACAGCTATCGCATAAGGAAAATAAGCCGGCCCTGTATATGGTCATTCACATAATTTAACGAAAGACAGGGTGGCTGTCAGAAACAGGCCACCCTGAAACAGGATGTATATCCCGAGATATTATCTGTCGATACCTGCCAGTGCAGCTACTGAAGATGCATTTGACTTGTCAACAAAGCCCGGGCCTGATGGAATGTTTGCACCAGGAAGCAGGCCAGCACCATTATTGTACAGATGCAGCACAACAATCGGCATATAGCCCTGTAGACGCTGCTGCTGGTCAATAGTGAACTTCACCTTGCCTGCATTGATCATGTCCATCACCTCAGGGCTGAGGTCAAAGCATGAATGGTGTACTGACATACCTAGATCATCAATTGCCTTCTGGACACCAGCACATACATGCGGACCAACTGACAATACAGCATCAACATCCGGATTTGCCTGCAGACCAGCTGCCGCACGTGTCGGGATTGTTGCTGGGTCGTTTGAGCTGTCTACCAGCTTAACAGGCACAGCTTCGCCATATCCGTTACATCTGTCATTCAGCGCAGTGTTATAGGCTTCCTGAATCATACATAGTGCTTTTGATGCACCTTCTGATTTGGCTCTGTTACCAGCTGCCTGACCTGCAAGATATTCAGGCTGCCCAACATGCATCAGCGCGCCAAGGCCGGCTGAGCTTTCAAGACCTGAATTCATTGTGATAACCGGAATACCAGCTGCAACAGCATCTTTAATTGCGCCGCCCAGTGCATCTGGATCTGGCAGTGAGATCACCATACCGTCTGGCTGAGTTGCAGCGGCCGCAGCGATTGACTTTGCCATATCACCCATATCACCTGATGGGTTAAAGATATATTCGAAATCAGCGCCTACATGACGGGCGGCATCTTCACCACCTTTCTGCACAACAGGCCAGAAAGGGTCTTTACCCTCACCATGTGTGACCATCACATAACGTTCTGCCTGAGCAGCCCCTGCCATCAGCACAGCTGCTGATAAAGCGAGTACAAATTTTTTCATAATTTCCTCCAACTTTCATGAAAAGGGAAAAATCCCCTGAAAACGATAGAATGAATCATATTTTTTGCAAACTAAATTTTTGACATTTTTATTTCATAATGCAAAAGCGCCCTGTTTCTTCACAGAAACAGGGCAAAAAGTCTCAAAAAAGGGCAGAGGTGCCTATACCCAGCCGCCATCCACAATATACGTTTGGTTAGAACAGGCGCTGGCGTCATCAGATGCCATGAACAGCACAAAGCGGGCAATATCGTCTGGTACCAGCTTACGCTTTACACATTGGCGCTGCATCAGCTCTTTTTCACTTTCTTCTGTCAGCCACATGCTGATCTGGCGTTCTGTCATAATCCAGCCGGGTACCACACAATTGACCCTGATATGTTTCGGCCCCAGATCGCGCGCCAGCCCGCGGGTCAGCCCCTGAACGGCAGATTTCGCCGTGGTATAGCAGGGCATGCCGCCCTGACCTATCATCCAGCTTGTCGAGCCCATATTGATGATTGAGCCGCCGCCGGCAGCCTCCATATCCGCCACCACTGCCTGAGAGGCGAATAGCTGATGTTTGATATTGGTGGCAATACGTTCATCAAAATACTCGGACGTGACTGATTCCAGAGAATGCCGGTCATCTCTTGCCGCATTATTGACCAGCACCGTGATATTGCCAAGTGCAGCGCTTACTGCCTTAACACAGGCTTTCAGCGCATCAATATCCCTTAGATCGCAATACTCAAAATGCAGATTATCAGAGCCAAGCTCGTCAACCAGACGCTGTGAGACTTCTTTATCATAATCAAGAAAGCCGACCTTACATCCCTGCGCAACAAAGGCGCGGGTAAGCGCCTCGCCAATGCCGGAACCGCCCCCTGTTATCAGAACTGTTTTTCCCTTAAGAGAAGGATATATCGTCATCTCGGCCATACTGCTTTCTGCCTTTTACATATCAGGTAGGACATTGCCGCTTCATTCGGCGTACTAGAGAAAATTAAACATAATTGACAAGCAAGGTAAAGCGGCTAGATGATAACATCGTAACATCATAGGCAGATAATATGACCAGCAGGAACAAACGAGAACTAGATACCGTCTTTGATACCAGACATGAGTTGGGGGAGGGCATTATCTGGGATGAAGAAACAGAACAGCTTATCTGGTTTGATATCAATAACCATCAGCTATTTCTTGGCTCACCTGAAAGCCACACATATCAGCAGGTTCAGTTTGACGAGCCTGTGGCGGCAGGTTTTCTGGCACCTCAATCACAATTGCTTGTTGCCTCTGCCTCGGGGCTTATCTGCTATGACAGACAGACAGGCAGTACAGCCCCCTATCTGGCGATAGAAGCAGATAAGCCGGCAACACGTTCAAATGACAGCAGAACAGGCCCTGCCAACAGCATCTGGTTTGGCACCATGGGGCGCAAGCTGGAAGCAGGGGCAGGCTGTGTCTATCATGTGCGTAACAGACAGATCACACCGCTATTCCCCGCAACTTCAATTCCGAATGCGACCTGTTTTTCACAAGATGGCAGGCTGGCCTATCTGGCAGACACTCCCACCCGCGCAATATATAAAATTGCGCTTGATGAAGAGACAGGTCTGCCCGCAGGCGAGAAGGAATTATTTGTTGATCTGGCACCAGAGGGGTTGAACCCTGACGGGGCTGTTCTGGATAGTGCCGGTAGAGTATGGAATGCGCAGTGGGGGGCTGGCAGAATTGCCTGTTATGATGAAACCGGCCGGTTTGTCGAGGCTGTGCATCTGCCCGCCAGCCAGATTACCTGCCCCTGTTTTGGCGGACCTGACTTGAAAACGCTATATGCGACCTCTGCCTATGAGGGGCTGAGTGCGTCAGAAATGGCTGACCAGCCAGAAGCAGGGGCAGTATTTGCGATTGAGATGGATATTGCCGGCCTGCCCGAACGGCGGCTTGGCACGCTCTAGATGTTAGCCGATTCTAGTCATCCATGGTCGGATCAAAAATGATTCTACCAGTCACCTCGCCCTTCTGGAGCGCGGCAATGGCGTCATTTACCGAGCTTAATGGCTGAGTTGTGACCGGAATCGGTTTCAATTTTCCATCTCTGAACATATCGATTAATGCCCGCAACTGGCCGCTATTGCCAACATGGGAGCCTCTGACTGTAAGTGCTTTTTGCGGTAGCCAGATTTGCGGCATCTTGAAATCGCCGCCATGCTGGCCAACCACCACATAGCGTCCTGATTTGGTCAGGGCAGTGACCGCCAATGTGCCTGTCTGCTCGCTTCCAAAGGTATCAAGCACTCCGAACAGCGCGTTGCCGGTAAGCGATACCAGCGTGTCGGCCGCGCCTTCTTCTGCAGAATTTAGCACCGCATCTGCGCCCATATCGCTAGCGGCCTGTAATTTTGCATCATCTATATCTATGGCAACAATCTGTTTGAACCCCATTGCCTTTGCGATGGCAATGCCGTTCAGCCCCAGCCCGCCTGCGCCAAGTACCGCCAGCCATTCATGATCCCGAAGCGCGCCAATTTTGCTCAGCCCATTATAGACC
>WTJO01000128.1 GCA_011524805.1 Alphaproteobacteria bacterium | reverse complement strand
TCCTTGCATCTTCTGATAATATCCAGATATGGCATGCCGGGCTTCACCATTACCATATCGGCACCCTCGGCAATATCTGCCTCAATTTCTCTTATTGCCTCATCGCTATTGGCCGGATTAAGCTGATAGGTCTGTTTGCCATCTCCGCCCAGCTTTTTGCCTGCGCCCACAGCATCTCGGAACGGGCCATAAAAGGCAGAAGCATATTTTGCGGCATAGGCCATTATCAGCATATTCTGATAATGATTATCTTCCAGCATGTTCCGGATAGCCCCGATGCGGCCATCCATCATATCTGACGGGGCAATAATATCACAGCCCGCATCAGCTAGTGTTTTTGACTGTGCCACCAGCATTTCGACTGTTCTGTCATTTTCAACATAGCCGTCAGTATCCAGCACGCCATCATGGCCATGGCTGGTATAGGGATCAAGTGCCACATCACATAAAATCGCAATATCCGGACAGGCTTTTTTCACAGCCTTCACCGTCCGGCAGATAAGATTGTTCGGGTTGACAGCTTCTTCACCCAGCTCTGATTTCAGGCTATCTTCTGTCTTTGGGAACAGGGCAATTGACGGGATGCCCAGATCAATGGCGCGTCTGGCCGCCTCTACCACCAGATCAACACTTAGCCGCTTTACCCCCGGCATAGAGTGTATATCCTGTGTCTGCCCAACCCCGTCAATCACGAATAACGGCCAGATCAAATCGCTTCTGTCCAGCCTGTGTTCCTGAACCATGTCACGTATAAAACTGGTGCGGCGCAATCTGCGCAATCTGTTATCCGGATAGTGCATTATCGGCATGTTTCCAGTTCTTTCCTGTTGTTCCTGACGATATAATAGCGGGTTTTATCGTATGTTATGACTATAATCCGACATTTGTTATGGTGCAAACTGCAAAGCATGCCCAGATAATATGCCGTGATCGCTAAAACATTATTTCTTTTGGCTTAAATATATGATGAAATCAAATGTTGAAATCACTATGCTACAGCCACATACTGCCCGTCATATGACCAGTCAATTCATAGCGTATATTCCAGAAGGATGAAGATGATGCGTCTTAGCAATTATTTTTTACCGGTATTGAAAGAAAATCCCAAAGAAGCCCAGATTGCCTCTCATCGTCTGATGCTCAGAGCCGGCATGATCCAGCAATCAAGCGCAGGCATTTATTCATGGTTGCCGCTTGGGCTGAAGGTACTGGAAAAAATTGAGTCAATTGTCCGCGAAGAGCAGAATAATTCAGGGGCTATCGAGATCAAAATGCCGACCATCCAGCCTGCTGAACTGTGGCAGGAATCAGGACGGTATGATGATTATGGGCTTGAAATGCTGAGGATTCAGGACAGGCATGAACGCGATATGCTATATGGCCCGACCAATGAAGAGCAGGTAACAGATATTTGCAGAAGCCATTTACGCAGCTACAAGTCTCTGCCACTTAATCTGTATCACATCCAGTGGAAATTCAGAGATGAGGTGCGCCCCAGATTTGGCGTGATGCGGGGACGTGAATTTCTGATGAAAGATGCCTATTCCTTTGATATCAGTCAGGATGCGGCACGGATTGCCTATAACAAGATGTTCGTTGCCTATCTGAAAACCTTTTCCAGAATGGGGCTGACAGCGATTCCCATGGAAGCAGATACAGGCCCGATAGGCGGTGATATGAGCCATGAATTTATTATTCTGGCAGATACAGGCGAAAGCGGTGTCTATTTCCATAAAGACTGGCTAGATACCAATATGGTAACAGACATTAGCTATGATCAGGACTTACAGCCTGTGGTGGATAGCTTTACCTCGCTTTATGCCAAAACAGATGAAAAGCATGACCCTGCCAATTGTGATGTGGATAGTGCAGATTTGCTGAACAGGCGCGGTATCGAAGTTGGCCATATTTTCTATTTTGGCACAAAATACTCAGAACCTATGGGCGCTGTGGTTAATACCGCCGAAGGCGCGCCGCAGCCATTACATATGGGCTCATACGGCATTGGCGTGTCTCGTCTGGTTGGCGGTATTATCGAGGCAAGCCATGATGAGAGAGGTATCATCTGGCCTGCCTCAGTTTCGCCATTTGATGTCGGTATTATCAATCTGAAATCAGGGCATGAAAAAACTGACCCTGTGTGCGAGCAGATTTATCAGGGGCTATGCGATGCAGGCCTTGACCCGTTGCTGGATGACAGTTCTGACTCATCAGGTGCAAAACTGGCCAGCATGGATCTGATTGGTCTGCCATGGCAGGTAATTGTAGGGCCGAGAAATGTGGATAATGGCGTGGTGGAAGTCAAAAACCGGCATACAGGCGAGGCGCAGGAGATGTCGGCAGACAAGGCCATCACCATGCTTGCCGAGCAGGCCGGTGCCAGATAACATAATGCCAGAAAACATCACTATCAATAAGGCCAGAGATAAGAGACCTGAATGATATTCCAGCCTGTCGAACCACTGCTTGCATTCCGCTATATGCGCTCTAGGCGTGAAGAAGGATTTATCTCGGTTATTGCGTGGTTTTCCCTGCTTGGTATCACGCTGGGCGTTGCCACGCTGATTATCGTGATGTCGGTGATGAACGGCTTCAGGGCTGAGTTGATCAACAGGATTCTGGGGCTGAATGGCCATCTGGGTGTATATAGCCAGAATGGCCTGATGACTGACTATAACCGTACAGCTTTGAATATCTCCGAATTGCCCGGCATTATTGCTGCCACCCCACAGGTCGAAGGGCAGGTTATGGCCTCCAGCCCGAAGCGGTCTTATGGTGCTGTGGTGCGCGGGGTAAACTGGTCAGACCTTGCCGCCCGAAAATCACTCTGGAGCAGTCTGGACGAAGCAGCTTTAGAAGCATTCAGAGGCGGTGATGGTGTGCTGATAGGCAAGACCATGGCGTTCAGGCTGGGGCTGAAGGCAGGCGACAGAATTACGCTGTTATCGCCAAAGGGCAAGCCTACCGCAGTAGGTACAATACCTGTTCGCCGCAGTTTCAGCGTTTCAGGTATTTTTGAGGTTGGCATGCATGAATATGATACCAATTTCATTTTTATGCCGCTTGCCGAATCTCAAAGTTTTTTTAATCTGAATGACACGGTGTCGGCGATTGAGATTTATGCAGAAGACCCGTTGCGGGCGCGTGCCATTAGCGAGTTGATACGGGCGCGTCTAGGCACTTCGTTCAAGGTGTTTGACTGGCAGGACAGAAACAAAACCTTTATCAGCGCACTAGAGGTTGAGCGTAATGTGATGTTTTTGATTCTGACACTTATCATCATTGTGGCTGCCTTTAATATTGTGTCGTCCATGATTATGATGGTGCGCTCAAAAAATGCAGATATTGCTGTTTTACGGTCAATGGGGGCAACGCCCGGCATGATTATGCGAATTTTTATCATGACGGGGGCATCTATCGGGATTGTAGGCACCATAATAGGCACAGTACTTGGTATTTTATTTTGCCTGAATATCGACAGCATTAAAGGCTGGATAGAGGGGCTTGCGAATATCGAGCTATTTTCACCGGAAATTTACTATCTGGCGAAATTGCCTGCCCGCATAGACCCGCAAGAGGTGCTAAGCGTTATTGCCATGGCGCTGTTGCTAAGTTTTCTGGCTAGTCTGTATCCCGCGATAAAGGCCTCATTTATCGCGCCGGCAGAGGTACTGAGATATGAATAATATACCTCCGCTACGGCTTGAAAATCTTAGTCGACATTTCTCGCAGGGCGGGCGGCGTATTGATGTGCTTAATCAGGCAAATCTTGAATTATATTCAGGCCAGATGACTGCGCTTGTGGGTCCGTCAGGTGCCGGCAAGACAACCCTGTTAAATCTGGCAGGATTGCTGGAGGTACCAGATGAGGGCGAGGTGATTATTGCAGGTCAGAACACCTCTGGCCTGTCAGAGCGTAGGCGCACCCTGTTGCGCAAAAAACATATTGGTCTTGTCTTTCAGTTCCATCGCCTGTTTGCCGAATTTAGTGCGCTTGAAAATATTGTTATCCCCCAGATGATAGGCGGCCTTAAACGCAAAACCGCAGAAGAACGTGCCGAAGCTCTGCTGGCAATGGTTGGCCTGTCAGACAGGTTGCATCACAGGCCCGGTCTTTTGTCCGGGGGCGAGCAACAACGTGTTGCCATTGCCCGTTCGGTTGCCAATGCGCCTGATATTCTGCTGGCAGACGAGCCAACCGGTAATCTTGATCCGCAAACAGCCGATTCTGTATTTCAGGCACTTGAAAAAATTGTTACGGGCACCCAGACAGCCGCGCTTATTGTCACCCATAATCTGCAGCTTGCAGACAGGATGCATAGGCGGCTAGCTATCCAGAATGGTCAGGTAGCGGAGATAGGCTGATGGATGATGTAGCCCAGACACAACAGGGGCAGTCAGATAGCTCATCCAGATGTGCGGAGTTCGTGCATTTGCGCGTGCATTCTGCCTATTCTCTGTCTGAAAGCACCTTGCATATCGGACAGCTTGCCGAACTGGCGGCACAGCATAATATGCCTGCGCTTGGGATTACTGACAGCTTTAACATGTTTGGTGCCTATGAGTTTTCCCAGAAAATTGCATCAAAAGGGGTCAAGCCTGTTATTGGCGTGTCTGTCACGCTAGAAGATGAGGCTGGTGTCGGTAATATTGTGATCCTTGCGCAGAATGAGAGCGGCTATATCAGACTGTCTGAACTGGTCTCTGACGCGCTGTTAACGAATGATCCTGCCAGTGAGCCGCGCCTGAAAGCCGCCGCGCTGGCAGAGGGTAATGAGGGGCTGATTGTTCTGTCTGGTGGATATTTTGACGGATTTCTAGGCCAGCCAGCCTATCAGCAGAATAGCGCGCTAGCCGCAGCACGGGCAGACTGGCTGAAACAGTGTTTTCAGGATAGAGCCTATATCGAATTACAACGCCACGGGCGCGCTTCAGAAGCAGCTGCCGAGGCTATCTTGCTGGAGATTGCAGATAATACAGGGTTGATGCTGGTCGCTACAAATGACTGTCATTTTGACAAGACAGAAATGTTTGTCTCACAACGTGTATTATCGTGCATTGCTGCCTCAGAGCGGCTGGCCAGCATGTCCAAACGGGCTGTAACTGCGCATCATTTCTTCAAATCGGCAGACGAGATGACCGAGCTATTTGCCGATATTCCCGAAGCTGTCCAAAATTCGGTGATTATTGCCAAACGATGCAGCTATATGGTGACGGACAGAGAGCCGATTCTGCCTTCTGCGTCTGATGATGATGAAGCAGATGTGCTGCGCGGGCTGGCAGTAAAAGGCCTTGAGATGCGGCTGGAGCAGTTGGTGAATATGCCAGATAGCTATTTTGACAATAGCGCTGAGCGGCATGCCGAATATAAATCCCGCCTTCAAACCGAGCTGGATATTATTGTCGAGATGGGATTTGCAGGCTATTTCCTGATTGTGTCAGACTTTATCAGATGGTCAAAAGAGCAGAATATCCCTGTCGGGCCGGGCAGAGGCTCTGGGGCAGGATCACTGGTTGCGTGGGCGTTGCTGATTACAGATCTTGACCCGATAAGATGGGGGCTGCTGTTTGAGCGGTTTCTGAATCCTGAACG
This sequence comes from Alphaproteobacteria bacterium, assembly GCA_011524805.1. Taxonomy (GTDB): domain Bacteria; phylum Pseudomonadota; class Alphaproteobacteria; order Puniceispirillales; family Puniceispirillaceae; genus WTJO01. The sequence continues at coordinate 11,609 of WTJO01000128.1, read as the reverse complement.
TATCTCGATGCCCGATTTCGATATTGATTTCTGTCAGGAACGCAGAGAAGAAGTAATTAGATATGTGCAGTCAAAATATGGCCATGACAAGGTTGCTCAGATTATTACATTTGGAACACTTCAGGCGCGTGCTGCCCTAAGGGATGTTGGCCGTGTACTTGATATGTCCTATGGGCAGGTAGACAGAATCGCTAAGCTGGTACCAAGTAACCCTGCAAAACCTGTCTCTATCGCCGAGGCGCTCAAGACTGAAGAGCCATTAAAACAGATGTATCAGACAGAAGAGCAGGTTGCCCATCTGATAGATACAGCACGACAGCTTGAAGGGCTGTACCGGCATGCCTCTACCCATGCGGCCGGGCTTGTTATTGGTGACAGGGCGCTGCCTGAACTGGTGCCGCTTTATCGTGACCCACGGTCTGATATGCCGGTAACCCAGTTCAATATGAAATCGGTTGAACAGGTCGGGCTGGTGAAATTTGATTTTCTGGGGCTGAAGACGCTTACCGTTATCCAGCGTGCGATTGAGCTGTTGAAACGCCGTGATATAGAGATTGATATCAACACCATTCCGCTAGACGATCCGGCAACATTCACGCTATTGACCTCAGGCGATACGGTCGGGGTGTTCCAGCTTGAATCTGCCGGTATGCGTGATGTATTGCGTGGTCTAAAGCCAGACAGATTTGAAGATATTATTGCGGTTGTGGCTTTGTACCGGCCGGGGCCTATGGAAAATATTCCGCTATATATCAGCCGCAAACATGGCAAAGAGCCTGTGGCCTATATGCATCCTCTGCTGGAAACTATTCTTGATGAAACCTACGGCATCATGATCTATCAGGAACAGGTGCAACAGGCTGCGCGTGTGCTGGCCGGCTACACACTTGGCGGGGCAGATATTTTGCGGCGTGCAATGGGCAAGAAGATCAAAGCTGAGATGGATGAACAGCGCGAAATTTTTATCTCAGGCGCTGAACAGAACAATATTGAAGCCAAGCTGGCATCAGGTATTTTTGACCAGATAGCCTCATTTGCTGGCTATGGATTCAATAAATCACATGCCGCCGCCTATGCGCTTGTCAGCTATCAGACGGCATGGCTCAAGGCGAATTACCCTGTTGAATTTATGGCGGCCTCAATGGCGCTTGACGCAACCAACACAGATAAGCTGTCTCTGTTCAGACAGGATTGCCAGTTTCTGGGCATTGATGTGCTGCCCCCAGACATTAACGCATCAGAGCCATCATTCATCACCGAAATGCAGGCAGATAAAGTAGTGATACGCTATGCGCTTGGCGCAGTGAAAAATGTCGGAAGCGAAGCTATGAGCAGTCTGGTGAAAGAACGGGCAGAACATGGGGCATATCGCTCATTAAATGATTTTGCTTCGCGCCTGCCAAAAGCGGCGGGCAATAAAAAACAGATTGAGAATCTGGCCAAGGCAGGTGCCTTTGACAGCCTGCATCAAAACCGTAGGCAGGTAGCAGAAGCAGCAGAGCAAATTCTCAATATTTCCGATTTATCACATAAGGAAAATACCTCTGATCAGGTGTCGCTATTCGGCGCAGATACAGGCACCGAGGTAAAGACCGAAGTACGGTTTAGTGACGGGCCTGATTATTCGGCATCAGACAGGCTGGATAAGGAACATGAAGCGTTAGGGTTATATCTTTCTGCCCATCCGCTAGATAGCTATGCTCAGCAACTGGAAAAGCTGTCTGTTGTAAATGCCAGCCAGCTAGAAGAGCTGATGCAGGGCAAAGAGCAGATTCGGGTCAAGCTGGCAGGGCAGAAAACACAGATGCGCGAAAATGTATCTGCACGGGGCAACCGCTTTGCCTTTGCCGGTTTTTCAGACAGATCAGGCAGTTTTGAGCTTACCCTGTTCTCAGAAGTACTGCTTCAGGCAAAGCCTCTATTAGAGGCGGACATACCACTTCTGATCACAGCAGATGCAAAAAATGAAAACGGGTCTGTGCGTATGCTTGGTGTGCGTATCCAGTCGCTTGACGAAGCGATTGCCCAGAACCAGACAGGGCTGGGCATCTGGATAAATGATAAAAGCTGTCTTGAACAGATAAAGGCCTGTCTGGCAGAAGACGGTGCGGGCATGGCGCCTGTGAAATTCTATGTGGCCACAAATATGGGCGAGGTCGAATTAACTCTAGAATACCGCTTTCGCCTGTCAGGCCAGTTGCGCCAGAAATTAAAATCCATTGCCGGCATTTCCAAAATTCAGGAAATTTGATGTCCCAGCTGTGATTTAGGCTTGATTTTTAGAAGATTTTCGCATAGAACCCGTCTCATCACACACACAGATGGTTGAGTGGTGCTGGCATATTCCTGCACATACTCTCCGGTGAAGGCTAAGCCTTTGAATGTTCATCTGTGGAGGTCACAACCGGAAAATAGGAGCAATTATGGCTATTCCGTCTTTTTCAATGCGTCAGCTATTAGAAGCTGGTGTTCATTTTGGTCATCACACACGTCGCTGGAATCCTCGCATGGAGCCATTTATTTTTGGTCAGCGTAATAACATACATATTCTTGATCTTCAGCAAACGGTACCAATGCTCGGACAGGCGCTTGAAGCGATGAGAAATACCGTTCTGAAGGGTGGACGTGTTCTTTTTGTAGGCACAAAGCGGGTTGCGGCAGATAAAATTGCCGAAACAGCTCAGGAATGTGGACAGTATTATGTGAACCATCGCTGGCTTGGTGGCATGCTGACAAACTGGGCAACAGTGTCTCAGTCTATCCGCCGTCTAAGAGATCTTGAAGCCAGACTGGAAAGCGATGAAGTAAATGCGCTTGGCAAGAAAGAAATTCTTCAGCTTAACAGAGAGCGTGACAAGCTGGAGCTTACGCTTGGCGGGATTAAGGAGATGGGTGGCGTGCCAGATATGCTGTTCATTCTTGACACCAACAAAGAAGATATTGCTGTTCTGGAAGCGAATAAGCTGGGTATTCCTGTAGTTGCTGTGGTCGATTCAAACGCCAGCCCTGACGGGGTAGATTATCCTATTCCGGGCAATGATGATGCGATGCGCGCTATCAGCCTATATTGCGATCTTGCTAAAGGCGCTATTCTGGATGGTCTTCAGGCAGAATTGATGGCTTCTGGTGGTGATATTGGCGCAAGTGAAGCGGCACCTGCAGAAGCGGCTGTTGCCGAAGCGTCAGAAGAAGCTCCTGCCGAAGCGGCTGCGGCTGAAGAAGCACCTGTAGAAGAAGCATTGGCTGAAGACATGGCGGCTGAAGAGGCACCTGCAGAAGAAGCCGCGGCTGAAGAAGCACCGTCAGCCTAGTCATATTGGCAAAAGTTAAGCATTTAAGGCCGCTGCCTGTCTGGCAGGGTAAACACTAAGGATGAGAAACAATGAGCGTAACAGCTGCACAGGTGAAAGAACTTCGCGAAAAATCAGGCGCAGGCATGATGGATTGCAAAAAGGCGCTAAATGAAACAAGTGGCGATATGGATGCCGCGATTGACTGGCTTCGTACCAAAGGTCTGGCCGCGGCAGCCAAGAAATCTGGCCGTGTGGCCTCAGAAGGTCTGGTCGCTGTAAGCGTGGATGGCCAACAGGGCGCGATGGTAGAGCTAAATTCGGAGACTGATTTCGTCTCTCGTAATGAAGAGTTTCAGCAATTTGCCACAACGCTGGCAGAATTGGCACTCAAAGCAGATGATCTGGATGGGCTGAATGCTATGGATTATCCTGAGACTGGCAGAAATGTAGCTGAAGAGCTTACCCATAAAATTGCCACGATTGGCGAGAATATGACCTTGCGCCGGATGCAGAAGCTGTCTGTAGATAATGGTGTGGTTGTACCTTACATCCACAATTCGGTAGCAGATGGCCTTGGCCGTATCGGTGTGCTGGTAGGAATGAATTCAGCCGCAGACGCATCTGTGCTGGCACCGCTTGGCAAGCAAATCGCCATGCATATTGCCGCTACGTCACCTGCTAGCCTGTCAGTTGCCGATCTTGATCCTGAAATGATTGCCCGTGAGCGCGAAGTGCTTATCGAGCAGGCAAAAGAATCTGGCAAGCCTCAGGAAATTGCGGAAAAAATGGTTGAGGGCAGAATGCGCAAATATTACGAAGAAGTTGTGCTTCTTGAGCAGACATTCGTCATTGATGGCGAAACAAAAGTTGGCGCTGTTGTCGAAAAGGCAGGCAAGGATGCGGGTAGTGATATTGCCGTGTCAGCCTATGCCCAGTTCGTGCTTGGTGCCGGCATCGAAAAAGAAGAAACAGACTTTGCCGCAGAGGTCGCCGCACAGCTAGGTAGCTAATCTTTTACAAGATATCTTTTTGTGAACCCCCTTTTTGTCTGGACAGGAAGGGGGTTTGTTTTATCTGGTGCGCCATATATCGTTTTTTGTTGTTTCTTATATGAAAATTAGGGCATTATAGCGCAACGGCTTCTATGGGATATATGGCATGTCACACTATCACTATAAACGGGTTTTGCTGAAAATTTCTGGCGAATCCCTGATGGGCACACAGTCATATGGCATTGATGCTGAAATGGTTGCCTCGGTTGCCTCTGAGGTGAAGGCAGTTGCCGAACAGGGGATTGAAATTTGTCTGGTGATAGGCGGCGGTAATATTTTCCGCGGTGTATCAGGCGCCGCCGCGGGCATGGAACGCGCAACGGGCGATTATATGGGCATGCTGGCAACTGTAATGAATGCGCTTGCCATGCAGAATGCGCTTGAAGGAATGGATACGCCGGTGCGGGTGATGTCTGCCCTGCCAATTAGCGCAGTTTGTGAGCCCTATATCCGCAGACGTGCCATGCGTCATATGCAAAAAGGCCGGATTGTGATTTTCGCGGCCGGTACAGGCAATCCGTTCTTCACGACAGATACCGCCGCCGCGCTTCGTGCATCCGAAATGAATTGTGATGCGCTTCTAAAAGGCACACGGGTAGATGGCGTATATGATTCAGACCCTGAAAAGAACCCTGATGCCAAACGGTTTGACAGGCTTGATTATATGGATGTGCTGGCACAGGATTTGAAGGTGATGGATGCCTCTGCCATATCGCTTGCGCGTGAGAATAACATTCCAATTCTTGTTTTCTCGATTGAACAGGCAGGCGGATTTTCAAAAGTGTTGAAACATGATGGCAAATTCACCATCGTGGATACGAAAAAATAAGCAATAGACATATTCGAACAGAGAGGGATGTAATGGCTGATTTTGATCTTGATGATGTTGCTAGAAGAATGGACGCATCAGTTTCCAATTTTAGCAGTGAAATGGCCGGTCTGAGGGCAGGGCGCGCCTCAACGGCGATGCTTGAGCCTATTACGGTAGATGCCTATGGCTCACGTATGCCCCTAAGCCAGCTTAGCAATATATCGGCACCTGAATCGCGATTGCTGACTGTGACAGTGTGGGATGCAAATCTGGCTGAAGCAGTTGAAAAATCCATCAGGGAATCTGATTTAGGCCTAAACCCGCAGGCAGAAGGTACGGTTATCAGAATACCTGTGCCTGAACTGTCAGAAGATAGACGCAAAGATATGGTCAAGGTAGCTGGCAAATATGCAGAAAGCTGTCGTGTGGCTGTCAGGAACATCAGACGTGATGCGATTGAATCAGTGAGAAAAGCCGAAAAAGAAGGCGGTATGTCCGAAGATGAACGGCATGGAATAGAAGCTGATATTCAAAAACAGACAGATAAGCATATCGCTCGTGTGGATGAAATGCTGTCTCAGAAAGAAAAAGATATTATGAGCGTGTAGACAGTACTGCATGATCTTATAAAGCGTAAAAGGTTCGGGTATGGTACCAAATCACCTTGCGATAATTATGGACGGCAACAGGCGCTGGGCAAGAGGCCATGCGCTCGATATCGCTATTGGACATAATGAGGGCTCGCAGACGTTGAAGAAAATCTGTAAAGCGGTCTCAAACCAGGCTATCAACTATCTGACCGTATTTGCCTTTTCGTCTGAAAACTGGTCACGAAGCACAAAGGAAATTGACGCATTGATGGGATTGATGCGCCGCTTTCTAATGCAGGAAGTAGACGAATTAGTGACACAGAATGTGCGTCTCAGAATAATTGGTGACCGTTCTGTTTTTGATGATGAGATGCAAAAGCTGTTTAGCATGGTTGAACAGAAAACAAGAAATAATTCAGGTCTGGTGCTTACCATTGCCGTGAATTATGGTGGCAGACAGGATATAGCACAGGCTGTTGTTGCGCTTGCTAACCAGCTAAGCAAAGGTTTTGATATTCATGAGGAACGTGCTGTGACAGCCGTGAAATCGCATCTTATGACACAGGATCTACCTGATGTGGATTTGCTTATCCGCACAGGAGGCGAAAAGCGTATTTCAAACTTCCTGTTATGGGATGCCAGCTATGCCGAACTATATTTTTCGGACAAGCTGTGGCCTGATTTCTCGGAAACAGACCTTAAATCTGCACTTGATGATTATGGAACCCGCAATCGCCGCTTTGGTGGCGACAGTGCCTTGCGAACGGTTGGCTGATAATGGCTGGTATGCAGCCATCAGATGTCTGGCCGCGCCTATATGGCGCGTTATTGTTCCTTCCTATCTTAGTGCCTGTTCTGTCAGGTGAACGCTTTGCTGTGGTGGGGCTGGGCATTGCCGCCATCTGGCTATCTGCTGAATTTTCCGGAATGATGCGCAGGACAGGATGTCTGCGTCTGTCTGGCATGACGGGTTTTCTGGTCTCATTGGCGGCATTATGTGCAACCTTTATCGCCGGCATTTTTTATGGTCTGGCGCAGGCACAGATCGGCATCATCATACTGCTTGCCAGCATGATGATGATGGTCGCGCTATCGCGGTTTTATCTATTTGCCTGTCTGTTATCAGCCTGTCTGTTCAGTTTGGGTATCATTAGTCAGCTACAGACAGGCGTTGCGTTGATTTTATTTATCGCAATTGTGATTTCTGCCTGTGATATTGGTGCCTATTGTTGTGGGCGGATTATAGGCGGGGCAAAACTGGCACCTGCTATCAGCCCGTCCAAGACATGGTCTGGCAGTATTGGCGGCATGCTGGGGGGCGCAGCAGCAGGCTATGGCGCGCTTGAGTGGCTGGGGCCAGATCTGGGTGTTGCCAGCCCCTATATATACGGGTGGATTGTTCTGATAACCATCTTGTCGCAGATGGGCGATTTGTATGAATCATGGCTTAAGCGGCAACTTAATGTGAAAGATAGCAGCCAGCTTATCCCCGGTCATGGCGGTGTGCTAGACAGGTTTGACGGCTATCTGCCTGTACTTCCTGTTGTTGTTCTGGCGCATTATCAGGCATTATTATTCACAGGCTAGGTGTAGAAAAGAATATTGTGACAGATTTTAGAAAAAAAATTTCTATTTTTGGCGGTACAGGCTCAATTGGCACCAGCACGATTGATCTGGTGCGTGCCAATCCGGACAGGTTTGAAATTTACGGTGTCACAGCACATAGTAACGTAGCCGCACTAGCACAGATTATCGCCGAATTTTCACCGGAAATAGCTGTTATCAGCAATCCTGAATCCTATTCCGAACTGGTAGCATTATGTGGAGATTCCGGGACAGAATTACTGGCTGGCGAAGATGCGCTTGTCGAACTTGCAGCCCATAAGGTGGATTTGCTGGTTGCCGGTATTGTTGGGCTGGCAGGGATGAACTCTGTTCATGCGGCCATCCGTGCAGGTCAGAATATTGCACTTGCCAATAAAGAAACGCTTGTAGCAGCAGGGCATATCATGATGGCAGAACTGGCGCAGTCAACAGCCAGAATATTGCCGATAGACTCTGAACATAATGCGATTTATCAATGTCTTATATCAGAAAGTTCATCTGATATTAAAACAATTACCTTGACTGCTTCAGGTGGGCCGTTCCGTGACTATGCACCTGCTGATTTAGCGCATGTAACCATAGACGCAGCATTGGCACATCCGAACTGGGAGATGGGGCCAAAGGTTACAATTGATAGTGCAAGCATGATGAATAAAGGGCTTGAGCTGATTGAGGCCTATTGGCTGTTTGGCCTTAAACCAGAGCAGATAGGGGCTGTTATTCATCCCCAGTCGGCTATTCACGGGCTGGTGGAATTTAATGATGGTAGCTGGCTTGCGCATCTAGGTATTGCTGATATGCGGGTGCCTATTTCGCATGCGCTAGGCTATCCTGAGCGGCTGGCATGGAACCCAGAGCGGCTAGACCTTGTCAGCCTTGGAAATTTGGAGTTCAAACAGATAGACAGAGCCCTATATCCATGTTTTGCCTCTGCTGTTGATGTAATTGGCACAAATCCTGCGAATGCAGTTATTCTAAATGCTGCAAATGAGGTTGCAGTTGACTGGTTTTTGAAAGGCAAAATTACCTTTACAGATATTTCAGGGCTGGTGAACAGGGCGTTGGATTCGAATGTTAATCATGCCATGCTGGATACACTGGAAGATGTAATTGCGCTTGATAATGACGTCAGGCAGTTTCTAGATGCAGGCAATTAGGCTGTCTTTCCGGCAGCGTTGATGGAGAGTGGAAATGCCATTTGGTGGTATTTTTGAAAATGTGGTCGCATTCCTTGCGGTGTTGATGCCCGTGGTGTTTTTCCATGAGCTGGGGCATTACTGGGTGGCTCGGAAATCTGGCGTGATTGTTGATGTGTTTTCTATCGGCTTTGGTCCTGTGCTGGCAAGCTGGCGCGATAAAGCAGGTACAAAATGGCAAATCGCGGCTATTCCGCTTGGCGGCTATGTCAAGATGAAGGGCGATATCAATGCGGTCAGTCAGGCTGGAGCTGACGCACAAAAGCATGATGGCAGCTTTGCTGGTGCCAGCCTTGGCCAGCGCTTTCTAATTGTTCTTGCAGGACCTGTTGCCAATTTTATTCTGGCAGTGTTTTTATTTGCTGGTGTCTATATGGTCTCGGGTAAAGCCTTTATTCCTGCCGAGATAGGGGCGGTAAATGACGGCTCTGCGGCGGCAAGTGCAGGTCTTAAAGAAGGAGATATTGTCCGTTCAATAGATGGCAGTAATATCACCGATTTTGCAGATATGCGCCAGATAGTAATGCAAAGTGCCGATATACCGCTAGCATTTGACATTGATAGAAATGGGCGGCTTCTCAGCAAGACTGTGACACCCGAAGGCGTGTATGTTGAGCAGCTTGGAACTACTGTTGGCAGGCTTGGTATTATCTCTGCAGGCGGTGAATTTAGGCGGCTGGGGCTGACTGAATCCCTGTTTGAAGGGGGGCGTGATGTGGTGCGCACCATTAACGCCATGGGTGCCGGTATCATAAAGCTGTTTTCTGGCAATGCCTCTATGGATGAGCTGGGCGGGCCTGTGCGGATAGCAGAATTTTCAGGTGATGCTGCGCGTCAGGGAATTATCAGCTTTGTAATGTTTACTGCGCTGATTTCAATAAATCTTGGTATTGTTAATCTGTTGCCAATTCCGGCGCTGGATGGGGGGCATCTGATGATGTTTACCTGTGAGGCTATTTTAGGGCGCCCTCTGCCTGAAGCGGTGCAGGGCGTGTTGTTGCGCGGCGGGGTGGCGTTACTGCTCTCGCTTATGTTGTATGTTACAATTTTTGATGTGATCAGATAGACTTAGTGCTAAAGTATCGTTGCCGGACAGGTTGGTCTGGTAACACCCGGAACGAGGAGTGGGGTTGATGAGATGTATTGCCGGATTTGTGCGGCTTGTTGCAGTGGTGATAACCTTGTGTGTTGCCGGCATGCAGCCTGTTCTTGCACAAGAAAAATTTACCATCTCTGAAATTATTGTAGAGGGTAATCAGCGTGTTTCAAATGAAACTGTCTTTACCTATCTTCCTGTCGGGGTTGGAGACGAGCTGTCTGAAAGCCGCTTTTCTACGCTTATTAAAACGCTGTATGACACAGAATTATTTGAAGATGTGGCAATAGAACGTTCCGGGACGGCCATCCGCATCAGCGTTGTTGAAAACCCGATAATCAATCTGGTCAATATTGAAGGCAATGATGTCTTAAGCGATGAGAAATTGCTGGGAGAGCTGGATATTCGGCCAAGGCGTGTCTATACCCAGCGTATTGCGCTTGATGCAACTGAAACCCTGTTGAAAATCTACGAGCTGTCTGGCCGGTTTGCCGCCCGTGTGGAACCTAAAATCATCAGGCTTGATAATAATCGTGTGAATCTGGTCTTTGAAGTAGATGAAGGGCCGCTTGTAAAAATCACAAACATCCGCTTTATCGGTAATGACAGTTTTTCAGACTTCACCTTGCGTCAGGTTATCTCAAGTCGCCAGAAAAGATGGTGGGCGTTTCTATCATCGGCAGATAAATATGATGAAGGCAGGCTGAATTTTGATATCAGACTGCTTCGCCAGCATTATCTGTCGCGCGGCTATGCCGATATTGAAGTTCGCCGCGTTCAGGGTGGCCTGCTTCCGGACAGAACCGGCTTTGCCATTACCTTCGAAATTGAAGAAGGTGTCAGATATAAGCTGAATGATGTGAGTTTTGTCTCGGAAATCGCGAATGTGGATGTCGGACAGTTTAGAGACCTGTTGCCGCTCAAATCAGGCGAATGGTATGATGTCCGCTATATCGAAGAAGGGCTTGTAAATATTACCAACGAGCTTGGCAATGAAGGCTATTCTTTCGTTAATATAATCCCTGAAATAAAGACCAATCCCGAAGAGGCAAAGCTGGATTTGATTATCAATATCGGCAGCGCCCAGAAAAACTATATTGAACGTATTCAGGTGGTCAATAATACCCGCACGCTGGACAGGGTTATCAGGCGCGAATTTGAACTGGTAGAAGGCGATGCCTTTAACCAGCTTAAGCTGGACAGGTCTATCCGAAATATCCGCAACCTTGGATATTTCCGTGATGTCGAAGTATCAACTGAACAGGGCTCAACGCCTGACCAGTCTATTGTCAAAGTAGATGTTCAGGAACAGCCAACAGGTGATTTATCGATCGGGGCGGGCTATTCGTCACTTGATAAGACAACCTTTTCATTCGGGATAAATGAGAAGAACTTCCTTGGGACAGGCCGCGCACTTAACCTGTCAACCTCACTTTCTGGCAGTCAGGCAAATTATGAAATTGGATTGACAGAACCTTATTTCATGAATCGTGATTTGCGTGGTAATGCTAGTGTCTTCAGCAATCAGCAAAAATCAAATGACTTTACCACCACCAGCAAAGGTCTGGGTCTGGGTGTCGGGTTCAATGCCGCCAATGATGTTTATCACAGGATAAATTATAAATATTCTAACACCAGCTCGACACAGAAGAATGCGACCACTGCTACCTCTGTCACAGGTGAAGAGAATAAATCGCTTATTGCCTCGTCAGTTGGATATACGCTTGGCAGAAGCTCGCTAAATAACCGCTTTGATCCAACTGAAGGCACACTTGCCGAAGTCACTGAAACAGTTTCGGGGCTAGGCGGAGATGTGAAATTTTCCCGCACTGAGGCACAATTCGGGTATTATAAACCATTTTTGTTTAACCGTATTGTAATGGGACTAAGAGGCCGGTTGGGTATTGTTGACGGGCTTGGTGACAAGGTCACACAGAGTAACCGCTTCTTCATTGGTGGCCGCAGT
>WTJO01000058.1 GCA_011524805.1 Alphaproteobacteria bacterium | reverse complement strand
TTCTTATATCTTTGCTTATAACATAATGATTTATTACCAGATTTCCAGCGTCATCATCTGGCGTGGCTGTGAATAGATAAGATATGGCAGATAGAACTGAGTATGATAGTATGGCGCAAAGTGATAATGCTCTGGCCAGAAAAAGGTGATGATGTTCAGCTTCCCACAGATAGACCCGATTGCCTTCAGTTTGGGGCCTGTTGATGTGCGCTGGTATGCGCTTGCCTATATGGCCGGCTTTATTCTTGGCTGGCTGATGTTACGACAAATTATAAAAACATATCACCAACCACTATCTCTGCCACAGCTTGACACCCTGCTAAATGCCAGCCTGCTTGGCGTAATTGTGGGTGGCAGGCTGGGCTATGTGATGTTCTACCAGCCCGGATTTTATCTCGCAAACCCGCTTCAGATTTTTGCACTCTGGCAGGGGGGCATGTCCTTTCACGGCGGATTTTTAGGCGTAATATGCGCTGTCATTGCGGTAGGCAGATATTACCGGCTGAACATTCTGGCCGTAGGCGATGCAGTTGCCATGGTTGCCCCTATCGGGCTGTTTTTCGGGCGACTAGCCAATTTCATCAATGCCGAATTATATGGGCGTGTCACCGATTCTGCTTTTGGGATTGTGTTTCCCGGTGCGGGGTCTCAGCCACGTCATCCAAGCCAGCTTTATGAAGCCTGTCTTGAGGGTCTGGTTCTGTTTGTATTTCTATTCTGGCGTTATCGGCAGATATATAGCCCGGATTCTACCCGTGATACATCCGGTCATGGCACCATTCTGGCCTATTTTCTGATCGGCTATGGGCTGTCACGCTATCTTGTCGAATTTGCGCGTGAGCCAGATGCCCATATTGGCTATCTTGTCTCCCTGCCCTATTTCACCCTGTCGATGGGTCAGCTATTAAGCCTGCCTATGATAGCAGCTGGGGTAGCTATGCTGTTCTATCTTCCTTATCTGAGACGGTTAACCTAGGATGGGCAGCACTGCACAAAGACAGCTTCTGGACGCGCTGGAAGCACAATGCGCAGGCGGGCAAAGCATTCCCCTCTCGGCATTTATGCAGCAGGTGCTTAGCCATCCCGAATATGGCTATTATGCGCAGAATACAGCGATAGGCGCAGAAGGTGATTTTATCACTGCCCCTGAAATCAGCCCGCTATTTGGCGAGATAACTGGTGCCTTTCTGACCTATGTCTGGGCATTATCTGGCAAGCCTGATGCTGGCAATGCGCTCTATTTTGAAGCAGGGCCGGGTCGCGGCAGTCTGCTGGCTGATATTATGCGCGTTTTCAGCCATCATGACTGCGCACTCAAAGACAGCCAACTCACCCTGCTTGAAACCAGCCAGAAACTGCAAACACAGCTCCGCACCCATCTTGTGGCGACTTTAGCTGACAGAGATATCTCCCGCCAACTTCAGGTTATCAGCACGCCAGACAATCTGCCCGAGATGCCGATTTTTGGCGTGGCAAATGAATTTTTTGATGCGCTAGGCGTAGATCAGGCCATTTTGACAGATACGGGCTGGTACTGGCATGAAGTGTTCTGCACAGCCCCGTCCAGCTTTCATCTGGCACCTGCCCGCCCGCTCACCGCAGACGAGATTGCCAGCCATGACCTGCCATCCGATGCCAGTATAGGCACCATCATTGAACGCTCTTCTATGGCAGAATCCGTAACCGCCACACTTGCGGCGCATATCGCACGCTATGGCGGGGTACTGGTTATCGCAGATTATGGCAAATCTGATAATATTGGTGATACTATACAGGCGGTAAAACAGCATAACTCGCATCCGTTTTTCAAGGATATTGGTACTGCTGATTTAACCCATCTGGTTGATTTTTCTGCTCTTGCACGTCAGACAGAAGCACAGCAGGCACGCTTTATCGGGCCTGTATTTCAGGCTGATTTTCTAAAGGAACTTGGCCTGTTTGAACGCACAGAGGCGCTAAGACGGCCAGACCAGCCAGAATTTAACAGACAGCTGGTTGCTAGCGCTGAGAGGCTGACAAGCCCTGCCCAGATGGGGCAGATTTTCAAGATAGCTGCCATTCTGCCCGCAGGTGAGGGCCTGCCCCCCGGTTTTTCAACATACACAGCCCCTTCAGAAACGATTGACAGGTTGCCAGCATCACGGAGCCATCCGGCATGACAGATGACAAAGTGACCATGATTGAACATATCGCCCCGAACGGCGCACATTATCTTACCCATGCCGGAATGGATAGCGCACAGGCAGGTATTTCCTATGGATTTTTTACCAGGCAGGGCGGTGTATCGTCTGGTCTCTATGCAGGGCTGAATGGCGGGCTGGGCTCTGATGACAATCTGGCAGATGTTTCGGAAAACAGAGCGCGTGCCGCCGCTGCCCTTGGCCAGAAGCCCGCTGCTATCGCATCGCTTTATCAGGTGCATAGCGCAGACTGCGTCACCATAGATACAGCCCCCCCGCCATCAGGTAATGACAGACCGCGCGCTGATGCAATGGTCACAAACCTGCCAGATATTCTGCTATTGCTATTAACAGCAGACTGTCTGCCTGTGCTGTTTGTTGACCAGCGTAACGGGGTTATCGGGGCAGCACATGCTGGCTGGCGCGGGGCAGTTGGCGGCGTGCTTGAAGCCACGGTTGCAGCAATGTGTGCAACAGGTGCCAGCCGCGAAAACATCACCGCCATTCTTGGGCCTGCCATCTGCCAGCCTAGCTATCAGATAGGCGCTGATATGGCAGATGTTATTGCCAGCCATCATCAGGGCGCAAAAGCGTGCCTGATGACAGATGACAGCGCGTCTGATGAGCGTTATCTGTTTGACCTGCCCGGCTTTGCGCGCCAGATATTACAGTCAGAAGAATTGGCATCTGTGCTTGATCTTGAAACAGATACCTACGCTGATTCGGCGCGTTTCTATTCTCATAGATGGGCAACCCATCAAAATCTGCCTGATTCGGGGCGGCTCATATCAGCAATTTGCCTGAACAGAAAATTATAGGAGTATTTATGCCGCATCTATGGATTTTCATCGGCTTTCTTGCACTGGGTTTACTGGGCTCATGTATATTGTTGTGACGATTATGTCATATTTCACTTGAAGCCCCGCCTCTGCATTGTTATCAAAGGGTCATATTATTGGTCTAAGATTATATGGGTTATCCCTATTCTAACAGATAGTAAAATGGGATGGGGGCTGCAGATGGCTCTGCTAGATCAGCGACTAAAAAATCGGGGCTGAACGTATCTCATGAAGATTATTTCTTGCAACTCCAACCGCCCGCTTGCGGAAGCCATTGCAACCTATCTGGACGTACCTCTTACAAACGCTGATGTCAGACGCTTTGCCGATATGGAAGTGTTTGTTGAAATACATGAAAATGTGCGTGGCGAAGATGTATTTGTGGTGCAGTCCACTTCCTATCCTGCTAACGACCATGTGATGGAATTGCTGGTAACGCTTGATGCGCTAAGACGTGGGTCTGCGCGGCGCGTGACAGCTGTTCTGCCCTATTATGGCTATGCACGTCAGGACAGAAAATCAGGGCCCAGAACACCTATTTCGGCGAAATTGCTTGCCAATCTGATTACCAAGGCAGGGGCAGACAGGGTGCTGACAATTGATCTGCATGCTGGCCAGATTCAGGGCTTTTTTGATATTCCGACAGATAACCTCTATGCCGCGCCTGTATTCACATCCGATATCGAAAACCGCTATACGGATGGCAAATTGATGATTGTATCGCCTGATGTGGGCGGGGTGGTGCGTGCCCGTGCGCTGGCAAGACGACTTGATGCTGATCTGGCCATTATTGATAAACGCCGCCCTCAGGCAGGTGTATCCGAAGTGATGAATATTATCGGTGATGTATCTGACAGACATTGTATCATGGTAGATGATATTGTTGATTCAGGCGGCACGCTGTGCAATGCAGCAAAGGCGCTGATGGATGCAGGTGCATTAAGTGTAGATGCCTATGTCACGCATGGTGTTCTGTCCGGCGGGGCAGTCTCACGTGTAGCCTCATCTCCGCTTACGTCGCTTGTGACAACAGATTCAATTCAGGCTACGGAAGCCTTCCGTGTGGCCAAAAATATCAGGCAGCTATCTGTTGCGCCACTGCTAGGTGAGGCGATTTTGCGAATCAACGAAGAAAAGTCGGTCTCCAGCCTGTTTCTATAGTGGCTGTATCTGGCCCTGACGCTGAAATGTCTTGATATTTGTCCAGTTTTCCTGTAGAAAAACGCACCGCTATGCACCCCTGGAGGCATGGCACCAACCAGCCGTGAATATAGGCGTTATATCGCGCCTGTTCAGGCTGATTTATCTAGAGGAGACATGATAATGTCACAAACTACTCAAATTGACGCGATCTCGCGTTCTCGGGTCGGTAAGGGGTCCGCCCGTGCGGCACGCCGCGCAGGCAGAATT
>WTJO01000071.1 GCA_011524805.1 Alphaproteobacteria bacterium | reverse complement strand
CTAAGCTTTGGCGAGGTTTGATTGCATTTGCTGAAGTTAAATGGCGGAGAGGGAGGGATTCGAACCCTCGAAGGGCTCGCACCCTTGCCGGTTTTCAAGACCGGTGCATTCAACCGCTCTGCCACCTCTCCATAAGATGAAATGCGATTATGCATCTTGTCGGTTATGTGATTAATCTAATGCATTGTTGAAGTCAATCATCAATTAACAGCTTCTGGCAAACTTATCTCTTTACAGTTTGCATGGGCTGTAGGAACATACGCCTGATAACCATATAATGAGGGTGGAAGCCATGAAACTCTGTCTGAATATGAGCCGTTCGCGAATTATTTTTCCTATGCTGGTGGCCATGATAATGTCTGTATCTGTTCAGGCAGAAACCACTGATAGCGACAAATATCAGGCATGGCAGGCAGAGTTGCGCACAGAGGCGCTGGCAAAGGGCATACGTGCCGAGATATTTGATGCTGCCTTTGAACGTGTTGCGCTTAGCGAGCGGGTTATAGAGCTTGACCGCAAACAGCCGGAATTTACCTTGACGCTAGATGAATATCTGACCCGTGTGATTTCTAACACGCGGATTAAAAATGCAAAAAAGAAGATTGTCGAACATGCCGATATTCTGGATGAAGTATCAAAAACCTATGGCGTGCAGAAACGCTATATTGTGGCGCTTTGGGGCATTGAGACAAATTTTGGCTCTCATACGGGTGGCTTTGAGGTTATTTCGGCACTGGCAACACTTGCCTATGATGGGCGCCGGTCAGCCTATTTCAGAAAAGAACTGTTAAGTGCCCTTCAAATTCTGAATGAAGGCCATATTTCTGTTGAAAATATGAAAGGCTCATGGGCAGGGGCAATGGGGCAAAGCCAGTTCATGCCGTCCAGCTTTATTTCCTATGCTGAAGATTACAACAAGGACGGGCGCCGAGACATCTGGACAACCAGAGAAGATGTGTTTGCTTCGATTGCCAATTATCTTAGCTCGGTCGGCTGGCGTGACGATATCACATGGGGGCGGGAAGTGCTTGTGCCTGCCAGTGTTGATGGTGCTGCTCTGTCAAAGGCAAAAACACAGAAAACAATGGCGCAATGGAAAGCGCTCGGGCTGACCTCGCTAGGCGGTGAGCCTCTGCCTGAACGCAATCTCAGCTCGCGTCTGGTTGTGCCAGCTGATGGCGGTGGCCGCGCCTTTCTGGCCTATAGTAATTATGACAATATTCTGAAATGGAACAGGTCAAACTATTTTGCCATTGCGGTTGGCACTCTGTCAGATACATTGCGGTAGATATTCTTGTCAGTAACCAACCTTAAAAGGTGGCAACACGCCCAAATTCTGATAAAACTGAATCGCGACAGATTGTAAGATTGCTGGGCAGAGGCTTTTATGCGCTATTCATCTTTGTTATTAACCGCTAGCATTGCCGTGTTCCTGAACGCCTGTTCTACGGCTGAGCTGGCTGTTGATCTGGCAAAAAAATATCAGCGTCAGCAAGATGAACAGACAGTCTTGGCACCGTCAATCCCGGCAGATAAAAATCTGCAGGCAAATGCGCGATACAAGGTTGGTGACCCTTATCAGATTGAAGGCAAATGGTATTATCCTGAACGCGATCTTACCTATGATAAAACAGGTATCGGATCATGGTATGGAGATGAATTTGCCGGCAAGCCAACAGCTAATGGCGAGATTTTTGACCCCAATATTGTATCTGCTGCGCATAAGACACTGCCCATGCCCTCAGTTGTACGGGTAACAAATCTGGATAATGGCAAATCTCTGGTTGTGCGCATTAATGATAGAGGCCCGTTTGTTGCCGGCCGTATCATTGATCTGTCGCGTGAGGCGGCGCGACTGATAGGCTATAAAGATAAGGGCATTGCAAGAGTGCGCGTTCAGATATTGCCAGAAGAGACACTTCGGCTTGAAAAGCTGGGCAAAGCTGGACAATTCCCGCTATTAAATGAAGGTGATGATGCGCCCAAGCCGCAGGTAACAGCCGCCAAACAGCCATCTGTCAGGCTGACGGCACGCACAACGCGCTCAACCGCAACCCGTCAGGCATCAGGCCAGTCATCCGTTGAGTTGCTGACGCAGGCACGAAAAGGTCTGGTATTGCAGACAGAGCCTGTCGCAACACAAATCTGGGTGCAAATCGGAGCCTTTCACTCAGAAACCAACGCCCAGAATATGCTTGAGAAGATGAAATCTCTTTCAGAAGGCCGTATTTCGGAAGGACAAAAAGATGGAAAACGGCTATACCGTGTCCAGCTGGGGCCGGCACAGACGGTACAGAGCGCAGATGCGTTGTTACGGCGCGCGCTTCAGCAGGGATATAATGGCGCCAATATCATTGTTGACTAGCATCAAAATTTAGACATGATTTGCTGGTAATAGGGTAAAGACACCAAAATAAACATAAGGCAAAAGGCATAGTTACTATGAATTTCAGAACTATTCTCACCATCTATCTGGGCATCTTCTGGCTCTGTTCTGCGACAGCCGTTCAGGCGCAGAATATCTCAACATCTGCCAAATATGCATTAATCACAGATTTTGATAGCGGGCTGGTAATTCTGGACAAAAATGCTGATGCGCCCATGAAGCCCGCATCAATGGCCAAAATTATGACAATTTACATTGCGTTTGGGCGGATTGCCGAAGGCAGCCTGTCGCTAGATGACAGTTTTGTTATCTCGGAAAAAGCATGGAAGATGGGAGGTTCACGGTCATTTCTGAATGCAGGAGCGCAATATAGCCTGTCTGAATTACTGCATGGCATCATCATCCAGTCAGGAAATGATGCGGCTGTTGCGCTGGCTGAAGGTATTTCAGGATCAGAAGAAAATTTTGCAAATGAAATGAATGTTGTCGCCGCCCGTCTTGGCATGAAAAATACTATATTCAAAAATTCTACCGGCTGGCCGCATCCTGAAATTACTACGACTGCCAGAGACCTTAATATTTTGGCAACTGCGCTGATACGTGATTTTCCTGTATCTGAATATCCCCAGCTTTATCCGATATTTGCCAAAATTACCTATACGCTGAACGAGATAAAACAAGGCAACAGGAATCCGCTATTATATGGTAAAAATGCCGACAGAAACGGGGCAGATGGTCTGAAAACAGGCTATACAGAAGAATCAGGGTATGGGCTGACAGCCTCTGCATTACGGAATGGCCAGCGTGTCGTGATGGTGTTGAACGGCATGTCTTCTAAATCTGAACGTGCAAATGAATCGCGCAGGCTTATGGATTTCGTATTTCGTGAATATAGGAAATATGAATTTTTTGACGCAGGTGAGACAATTGACGAAGCAAATATCTGGCTTGGCGAGCAGGCAAAATTGCCACTTATTCTAGGAGAGCCGCTGCATCGGGTCATGTCGCGTGTAGACAGGGCAAAGACATCATTTCAGGTCACATGGCAGGATCCTGTGCCAGCCCCTATCACCAAAGGCCAGCAAGTTGGTGTGCTTAGCCTGACACGTGATGATAAAGTAGTTGAAACAATTCCTTTGCTTGCAGGAAATTCCGTTAGCGAACTAGGTTTGCTGGACAGGGTAGGGGCGGCGCTGAAATATATCATCCTAGGTGCCAGCAACACCAGTGCCGGCAGCACGTCAGGCAGCTAGTAATGGCAGGCCTGTTTATTACCTTTGAAGGCGGCGAGGGGAGCGGGAAATCGACACAGATTGCCGAGATTGGCAACTGGATTACTGCCCGCTATCCAGACATTGAACTTGTGATTACCAGAGAGCCGGGGGGCACTGTGCCTGCCGAAGAAATCAGAAAGATTCTGGTCAATGGTGACAAGAATAAAATCACCCCACAGACAGAAGCCTTGCTGATGGTGGCTGCCCGGACTGAAAATGTACATAAGATAATCAGGCCGGCGCTTGACAGAGGCGCTATCATTCTGTGTGACAGATTTGCAGATTCATCCCGCGTCTATCAGGCACTAGCCCATGGTGCGCCTATTGAAAAGATAGACCAGCTTCATGCTTTCGGATTTGACAATCTGCAACCGGACATAACCCTTTATCTGGATTTGCCGCCGGAAGAAGGGCTAGAGCGTGTGAGCCGGCGTAATTCTGATGTCGCTGATGACATAGAAACAGAAAGCAGGTTCGAAGATAAAGGCCTTGGTTTTCATACGCGTGTCAGAGATGGCTATTTAACATTATCCAGAACATTTCCGGACAGGTTTCATCTTATTGACGGCCAGCAGAATAAAGATGCCATTACACAGGATATTATTGATATAATTGCCAGAAAATGTGAACAGTTTGATGACAGGTAAGGGGTGTGTCTGCCGAAAAGGGCGCCAGCTATGATAACTGACGATACCCAGTTTCCGCTATTAGGCCATAAAGCATGTCAGCAACGCCTAAAACAGGCCTTTGATGATGGCAGGCCGCATCATGGCCTGATTTTATCTGGCGTGCAGGGGAT
>WTJO01000073.1 GCA_011524805.1 Alphaproteobacteria bacterium | reverse complement strand
GCCATGATGTATAAGGGTACAGATGCCTTTATCGTGCTTCCGGGCGGGCTTGGCACGCTGGATGAAATGATGGAAGTGCTTACATGGAACCAGCTTGGTATTATTAACGCCCCAGTTCATATTCTAAATATATCCGGCTACTGGGATCATGTGGTTGGTATGCTACATCACGCTACCGAGGAAGGATTTGTGCATTCAAAAGGGCTGTTGCATTTTTCCGTAGCAGATAATGCAGATGATCTGGTGGATAATCTTGAACGCCAAATGGCAGACAGATCATCATAAGCAAAATTCCAATGCGTTAAGCACTTGAAAGATAGCGCCAAGCACAGTAAAACCCTTTTCAAAGATTTAGGTGTTTACTATCTGATACACCACACCATCAAAGCTGTAACATAATTTCGGTAACCAGTTCGGGCTGACCTGACTGGTACAAGCGGGGGCATATCATGACCAAAATCAAAGTAAAAAATCCTATCGTCGAAATGGATGGGGACGAGATGACACGGATCATCTGGCAAAAAATAAAAGACAAGCTTATCTACCCCTATCTTGATGTTGATTTGAAATATTTTGATCTGGGCATCGAAGCCCGTGATGCCTCTGATGACCAGATTACCATTGACGCAGCAAATGCCACCAAAGAACATGGTGTTGCAATTAAATGCGCAACCATTACACCGGATGAAGCGCGCGTTGAAGAATTTGGCCTGAAAAGCATGTACAAATCGCCAAATGGTACCATCAGAAATATTCTGGGCGGCACCGTGTTTCGCCAGCCCATTATCTGCTCGAACGTGCCACGCCTGGTGCCGGGCTGGACCAAGCCTATCGTGATTGGCCGCCATGCATTTGGTGACCAGTATCGCGCCACAGATATGAAGGTTGAAGGCGCAGGCACATTAACGCTGACCTTCCAGCCGGCAGATGGCTCGGAAGCTACCACCCACACCGTATTTGATTTTCCCGAAGGCGGTGTTGCCATGGCAATGTATAATCTGGATGACTCTATCCGCGGTTTTGCGCGTGCCTGTATGAATTATGGTCTTGACCTTGGCTGGCCTGTCTATCTGTCTACTAAGAACACCATCATGAAAACATATGATGGCCGCTTCAAGGACCTGTTTGAGGAAGTATTTGAGGCTGAGTTTAAAGACAAGTTTGAGCAGGCAGGCATTACTTATGAGCATCGTCTGATTGACGATATGGTAGCCTGTGCAATGAAGTGGGAAGGCGGATTTGTCTGGGCATGTAAGAATTATGATGGTGATGTGCAGTCCGATACAGTCGCACAGGGGTTTGGCTCTCTTGGCCTGATGACTTCGGTGCTTATGACACCAGATGGCAAAACTGTTGAAGCCGAGGCCGCACATGGTACGGTTACGCGCCATTATCGCCAGCACCAGCAGGGCAAGCCTACCTCAACAAACCCGATTGCCTCTATCTTTGCATGGACACGTGGGTTAAGCTACCGCGCCAAATTTGACGGCACTGAAGAGGTAGCAAAATTCGCCGAAACGCTGGAAAAAGTCTGTATTGATACAGTTGAAAGCGGCAAAATGACAAAGGATCTGGCACTTCTGGTAAGCCCTGACCAGCCATTCCTGACAACAGATGAATTTCTGGATGCGATTGATGCCAATCTGAAAATCGCGATGGGCTAGCGTGCCAGAATAGCAACACAGGAAACAGCCTGCTACTGATATCAGCTAGCAGGCTTTTTTTATAGTGTGGCCAGATGCGCCTTAATTGCGTCAATAGACTGGCTGGCATTATCCGCATGAGGCCCGCCAGCTTGCGCCATATCAGGCCTGCCGCCGCCGCCTTTGCCGCCAAGTGTAGCCGCGCCAATTCTTACCAGATCAACCGCGCTTATCTGTGCTGTCAGGTCATCTGTCACACATACAAGCAGGCTTGCCTTGCCGTCATTCACAGCCACAAGACAAATTACCGTGCCCTGTGCCTGCTGGCGTAAGGCATCTGCGGTGGATTTCAACTCTTTGGCAGGAATATCGCTCAGCACACGGCCAATAAACTGAAGATTGCCTATTTTCTCCGGAGCCTCATCTGCAGGCGCAGATGTTGCCAGCTTCTGCCGCAAATTCACCAGTTCACGCTCAAGTGCGCGCTTGTCATCAAGCAGCTGACGCACCCTCTCGGACACCTGTTCAGACGAGGCTTTTAGCAAGCCGGCTGTCTGGGAAAGCTGTCTTTCTCTGGCAGATAGCCAGTCCAGCCCTGCGCTATGGGTAACAGCCTCAATTCTGCGGACACCGCCAGCCACAGCAGATTCAGAGATGATTTTCAACAGCGCAATATCACCTGTCTGGCCAACATGGGTGCCGCCACATAATTCGACAGACCATGCAGAACGGCTATCTATATCCGCCTCGCCGCCCATCGCTACGACCCGCACCTCATCGCCATATTTCTCGCCAAATAGCGCCAGCGCCCCCTGCTCGACAGCCTCATCTGGCGTCATGATGCGGGTGGATACGTCACTATTCATCCTGATCCGTGCATTGACAATTTGCTCAACAGACGCAATCTCCTCATCAGACAGCGCATTGGGATGGCTGAAGTCAAAGCGCAGCCTGTTCGGCTCAACAAGCGAGCCTTTCTGGGCTACATGCTCGCCAAGCACCTGACGCAAGGCTTCATGCATCAAATGTGTTGCACTATGATGCGCCCGCAGTGCATCTCGTCTGTCTGTGTCAATTTTCAAGAGCACAGGCTGGTCTATAGCCAGCGTTCCGGACGTAATTTTGGCATGATGAATGAACATGCCTGATGTTTTCTGGGTGTCTGTGACCTCGGCTGTGCCCTCAGGCCAGCTTATCGTGCCAGTATCGCCTACCTGACCACCAGACTCGCCATAAAACACGGTCTGGTTCAGCATTACCAGCACCTCGTCACCCGCCTGTGCCGTACTGGCAAGGCTGTCGGATGACACAAGCGCACTGACCACAGCTTCAGTCTGATGGCGTGTATAGCCCAGAAATTCGGTTGCCCCCAGCCTGTCAGCGGTTTCAAGCAAGATCCGCTGGTCTGCCTGACTGCCAGAGCCAGACCATGCGCTTCTGGCAGCTGCCTTCTGGGCTTCCATGCAGCTATTAAAGCCATCAATATCTACGGACCAGCCATGGCCACGCATAAAATCTTCTGTTAAATCAAGCGGAAAACCATAAGTGTCATAAAGCTTAAAGGCAGTCTGTCCATCAAGCACGCCGCTAGATGCTTTGTTGTCAATTTCCGCATGAAGCAGTTTTAGGCCTCGCGCAAGTGCTTCTTTGAAGCGTGTTTCTTCCAGCATTAGCGTTTCTGTAACAAGCGGTTCTGCCCGCACAAGCTCGGGATAATGCCCGCCCATCTCACGTACCAGAGAGGGAACCAGTTTGAACATCATCGGCTCATCACATCCAAGCTGGTGAAGATGCCGCATCGCACGGCGCATTATCCGCCGTAGCACATAGCCCCGCCCCTCATTTGACGGCAAAACGCCATCTGCGATCAGAAAGCCTGCCGAACGCAGATGATCAGCAGTTACCCTGTGCGAATTATTATGCGCACCATCAGGGTCTGTGTTAGACACATCTGCTGAGGCTTCGATAAGACTGCGCATCAAATCAATATCATAATTATCATGCTTACCCTGAAGTACGGCCGCAATACGTTCAAGCCCCATGCCTGTATCAATTGACGGGCGCGGCAAATCAAACCGTTCTGTCTCTGTCTGCTCATATTGCATAAAGACCAGATTCCAGATTTCAATAAATCTGTCGCCATCTTCATCAGCAGAGCCGGGAGGCCCGCCAAAAATATGATCGCCATGGTCATAAAAAATCTCGGAACAGGGCCCACATGGTCCGGTATCACCCATAGACCAGAAATTATCAGAGGTCGAAATGCGGATAATACGACTGTCATCAAGTCCGGCAATCTTGCGCCACAGGCCAGCCGCCTCCTCATCTTCAGAATATACTGTGACCAGCAATTTGCCTGCATCTAGGCCAAATTCCTTTGTAATAAGCTCCCATGCCTGCAAGATTGCCTGTTCCTTGAAGTAATCGCCAAAGCTGAAATTACCAAGCATCTCGAAAAAAGTATGATGCCGAGCTGTATAGCCGACATTTTCCAGATCATTATGCTTGCCGCCGGCACGCACACATTTCTGGGATGTCACGGCAGTGGAATAGTCTCGGCTTTCAAGACCGGTAAAGACATTTTTGAACTGCACCATGCCTGAATTGGTAAACATCAGGGTCGGGTCATTTTGCGGCACCAACGGACTGGAGCTTACCTCCCTATGCCCTTTGGAAACAAAATAATTAAGAAAATTTGCACGAATATCACTGACACTTGCCATGGTCATTGCCTTGTTCTGAAAATAGCTTCTCTATCGCCTCCATGTTGTCGCAAAACCAGCCTGATTTGTCCAGCCTGCGAGATGCAGTACAGCCA
>WTJO01000059.1 GCA_011524805.1 Alphaproteobacteria bacterium | reverse complement strand
GCCTGTGATTCTCAAGAAACTGGATAAAGGATTTTACCGGATAGTCCAGCATCACCTCAGCAGGGCACGACCATATCGCGCCTCCCATTGGCAGAAGATGATCATTCACAAAATCCTGATTGTAGCCGCACCGTTTGATGAACTGTCCAAGTGTTTCATCTTCAGGGCCAGCCTGCATTCGGTTGTAGGCAGTGCGATAAAATGATACCAGTCCGGCCATCATGCGCCAGAAACGTGGCTTTAGTAGATTTGTCTTTTTGGCAAACAGCCCGGCAAGAGAGCCTTCATATTCAATCCTGCCATCATCTACCGCCACTGACAGCGACATATCGCTGGCAATAGTCTCTACACCCATATGGGCAAACAGACCTGTTAAATTCGGATAATTCAGCTCATTATAGACGATAAACCCTGTATCTACCGCTATCTTGCCAATATCTGTTGTGATGGTATGTGTATGCGCATGGCCGCCAATGCGACCAGATTTTTCAAATACCCTTACGTCATGATGCTGATGTGCGAGATATGCAAAACCAAGCCCTGATATGCCAGAGCCAATAACCGCTATACGCATAATCCAATCCTAACCGTTCCCCAATTTACTTATATATTTTTACGATATGCTCACGCAGATGGATTGACTGACACGTCAACAAAATCCGATTTCGTGCCTGCCATCATACAGGCTTAGACAGACTGCCTGAAGTGCCGTCTGCTTACAGGAAAATGATAGATAGACTGCTGATGAAGCACATAGCTTTGCTGGCCACGCCCAAGCAGTGTCTGTATTTCGTCATGCAGGATGTTCAGCCCACCTGTAAAGGCGCCAAAGGCTGGCAGAATCATAAGAGAATGATCATGAATAAAACATTTTGCCGACAGGTTGCGCGCCTTAAGCTGAAGCCGCGCCTTTGGATGATAATGGCCAATTATCTGTCCTGTGACCGGCCTTTCAGGCTGTTCGGCCTGATAGGCGGGCTGGTGGCATAACAGCAAACTGCCAAGCGTAAGATATGAGCAGCTCTGTCCGGGTAATCTGTGCGGCAGTGACGGGTCATGATTGCCTTCTATCCAGACAAGATCGGTCCGCCTGGCTATCTGCATGATATGGTCAAGATGATAGGCGGGCAGCATTTCTGCCTGTTCTGGAGAATGAAAACTGTCACCAAGCAGGATTGTCTGAGATGGGTCTGTGCGCATTATCGCTGCCTCAAGACGGTTTAAGGTATCGTCCGTATCATATCCGGGCATCGGGCTGGTCATGCGTTGCGCGGCGCCTTTGCCAAGATGTAAATCGGATAGTATCAGCGTACGATTATCTGGCAGATACAGGCTGCCATCTGCATAAAACCGGCAGGCAATATCAAAAAACTGGCCATCAATTGCGTGTGCGCTCATCTGTTGTGTCTCTATTTTTGCTGGCAAAAAGGCATCTAGTTGAAGGCTTCATCTATCAGGCTTTGCTGTAATTCGTCCAGCATTTCATCTACACCAGAGCCTGAAACATTCTCTTTGCCAACCTCTAAAATCAGCGGAATTGATAGCGGGGATATACGTTCCAGATTGTGATGGTCAATCCGGTTCTCAAACCGTGTAAGCAAATCGGACAGCCTGCGAATATCGGTTAAGCCTCTTGCGGCATCATGGCGTGTGGCCTCCAGCAGAAGATGGTCTGGCTGATGCTGTCTTAGTACATCATATACAAGATCCGAATTGATGGTCATCTGCCTGCCTGTCTTCTCATGCCCCGGCAGATGTTTTTCAATCAGCCCTGCAATGGTAGCTACCTGTCTGAAGCTGCGTTTCAGCATGGTTGTTTCTGCCATCCATTCTTCTAGATCATCTCCCAGCATGTAGCTTGATAGCAGTTCGGCCGGCGATGTTACGGGGTGAAGAGACCATACCGCTATCGCATAATCTGTGGCAACAAACCCGATAGGCGCAAAGCCCAGACGTTCCATTCGCCGTGTCAGCAGCATGCCAAGCGTCTGATGGGCATTGCGTCCGGCAAAGCTGTAGCAAACAAGATACTGTTTTGCGCCCCGCGGGAAGGTTTCAACCAGCAACCTGTCAGCATCTGGAAGGGCAGAGCGCTGTTTCTGGATGGCCAGCCATTGCCGCACAGATGGTGGCAGATAGGCCGTAATTGAACTATCCCGCAGCAGCCCCCGCACCGTATCTGCCAGACCGGGGGACAGGGGCAGTCTGCCTCCTGCATAGGCTGGCACCTTTGGCTCTGCTGATGTGCTGGCTCTGGCCTCGACAATATTGGCCTTTATACCGCTAAATTCCAGAATCCGCCCTGCAAAGATAAAGCTGTCACCTGCGCTAAGGTTCTGTACAAAATATTCTTCAATTTCGCCCAGCACAGGCCCGCCTTTCAGCCTGACTTTCATGACAGCCGATTCAACGATGGTGCCGATATTCATCTTCCAGCGTGTTGCCACCCGCTTGGACGCAATCCGCCATAGCCCGTCAACGCCTTTCACCAGCTTGTGAAATTGCTGGTAATGGTCAAGCGCATATCCGCCGGTAGAGACAAAATTAAGCACCTTGTCGAATGTTTCTCGCGTCAGCCCAGCATAGGGCACGGCAGTGCGTATCTGCGTAAACAGGCTATCTTCATCAAATGGTGCGGCGACAGCCCGTCCGACAATATGCTGGGCAAGCACGTCAAGCCCGCCCGGTGGCAGCTCAAGCTCATCAAGTATGGCGCTATCCAGATTGAGCTTGGCGGCAAGAGCTTCAAAAATCTCAAATCTGTTGGCAGGGATAATCACAGCTCTGCTTTGTGCGCCCAGCCTGTGACCTGCGCGTCCAATACGTTGCATCAGGCGCGATGTACCTTTTGGCGCGCCTACCTGTATCACAAGATCAATATCTGCCCAGTCAATCCCCAGATCAAGAGATGAGGTCGCCACAATCGCATCCAGCGCGCCTCTGGCCATGGCGGCTTCTATCTTGCGGCGCTGACCAACATCAAGCGAGCCATGATGTATCCCGATTTTCAGATTCTCCTCATTAATATGCCAGAGCGCCTGAAACAGCATTTCTGCCTGAGCGCGCGTATTCACAAAAATCAGGCAGGTCTGGTTGTCCTTAATATGCTGATAGATGACATCCAGCGCATAAAAGGCATTATGCCCAGCCCATGGCACATCATCGCCCTGCGGTAGATAAATCTCTAGCGAGATCTGCTTTTCAAGCGGTGGTCTGATTAATTGCCGCATCTCTTTCGCACCGCCCAGCCAGCCAAGCAGATTTTCAGGCGCAGCCAGTGTTGCAGATAGGGCAATGGTCTGTGACTGGGAGGCGAGGGCGCGCAATGCCGCCAGCGACAGGGATAGCAAATCCCCGCGCTTGGTGCCGGCAAGCGCATGTATCTCATCAATAATGATGGTCTTTACAGATGAGAACATATGGCTTGCCTCTGGCCATGACAGCATAATTTCCAGTGACTCAGGTGTGGTCAGCAAAAACTGGGGCGGGGTGTGTCTCTGGCGGGCGCGTTTGCTTTGCGGGGTGTCGCCTGTGCGTGTTTCAATCCGGATATCCAGCCCCATTTCGGCTACAGGGTCGGTCAGGTTGCGCGCGATATCTACCGCCAGTGCCTTTAGCGGCGAGATATAGATAGTATGCACTGTATCTACAGGATTTTGCTGAAAGGCAATCAGAGAGGGCAGAAATCCGCACAAGGTCTTGCCGGCGCCTGTCGGGGCAACCAGAAGTACAGACTGCCCTGCCTGCCAGGCAGATATAATCTGCAGTTGATGCGGGTATATCTGCCAGTCCCTGCGCTGAAACCAGTCAGTGAATAGGGTTGGTATTACGGGCATTCTCGGCCTGTTCATCATCCTGCTTTCGGTGCATAAGGCGGGCATGGGTCAAAGGGCTATCCTGACATAGACATCCTGTAATAGAGCTAGCGGATTATCACAAAGTTTCAATCAGATAATTTCCATTTCTGCCTGTCTGGCAGGGGCTGGCAAAAAACAGGCAAAAAACAGGCAAAAAAATTTATATACTTTCATTTGTGGCGAAATTATCTCTTGTGCTAGCAGGCAAGCGTCACCACATTAGTATCATAGTGCTTCTGGCCGTGCTGGCAGCATAACTAGACGTAGCAACGTGGCATCTCCTGCTTTAGAGGATTTAGATATGATCGAGCTTTATTACTGGCCAACACCAAATGGCCATAAAATTTCCATTGCCCTTGAAGAGATGGGGCTTGATTATGAGATTGTGAAGGTGAATATCGGCAAAGGTGACCAGTTTAATCCCGACTTTCTGGCCTTTTCCCCTAATAACCGGATGCCGGCCATTATTGACCATGATGGTGCAGATGAAAATGGTTCTTCAGGCCAGCGCGTTACCATATTTGAATCGGGCGCGATTCTGTTATATCTGGCTGAAAAGACAGGTATGCTGATGCCGCAGGAAATGCAGGCAAAAAAAGCTGTATATGAATGGCTGATGTGGCAGATGGGCGGCTTTGGCCCGATGCTGGGACAGGCACATCATTTTAACCATTATGCGCCTGAGAAAATAGACTATTCAATGAATAGATATTCTAATGAAGCCAATAGGTTATATGGCGTTCTTGACAGACAACTTGCAAAGCATGAATTTGTTGCCGGCGATAGCTATTCTATTGCAGATATTGCGATTCTGCCATGGACGCGTACCTATCAGCGCCAGCGTGTAGACATTGATGAATATCCGCATGTTAAGGCATGGCGTGAGACGCTTGGCGCGCGTCCGGCCGTGATAGCCGGGATGAAAAAAGGCGCAGAATGGCGGGAGGATTTGAAGAACCTCTCAGAAGCAGATTTTGCCGCGCTATTCGGTACGAAATCCTGACGGCAGGCATTTCTGTCCGGCTGTTATCACCATATTGATAATTCTGAATTGCTGTGTGCTGACGGGGACTTGAAAACAGTCCCTATAAGGCTATCTCGGTGCAGAAGGGATTCAGAAGATGAGCATCAGATGGGCGCAAGTCAACACGGCAGGGCTATATTGCCAGCCGGCAGGTGCGTCTATTGACCCGTCCCGGCCATCCCCATGCGCGATTATCACCCATGGCCATGCAGATCATGCCCGCGCCGGCCATGACCATGTGATTGCCACCCCACAGACGCTTGATATTATGCAGGCGCGTTATGGCGCCAATTTCGCAAAACAGGTCACTGCCCTTGAATATGGCGAGAGGTTGGCGTTAGGTGAGGCAGAACTGTCTTTTGCGCCAGCAGGTCATGTGCTTGGCAGTGCGCAGGCTGTATTGACATTTCAGGAACAGACGCTGGTAGCTGCCGGAGATTATAAACGAAAAGCCGACCCGACCTGTGCGCCATTTGAAGTAGTGCCCTGTGATGTGTTTGTGACAGAAGCTACGTTTGGCCTGCCTGTTTTTCGCCACCCTGACCCGCTAGCAGAAATTGGCAGATTACTAACGGCTCACAGGCTGTTTCCCGAACGTACCGTGTTAATAGGTGCCTATGCGCTTGGCAAGGCGCAGCGTATCATGGCGCTGTTACGAGAGGCAGGATATAACCAGCCTGTCTATCTGCATGGAGCGATGCAGAAACTTACCTCGCTATATGAAAGATGGGGGGTATCGCTTGGTGCGTGGCAGGCAGCAACAGCCGATATATCGCTGGCTGGTAAGATCGTGATTGCCCCGCCATCTGCCTTTGGTACCAGCTGGATAAGGCGACTGAATGATCCGCTTATCTGTTTCGCATCTGGCTGGATGCAGGTGCGTCAGCGGGCAAAACAGCGCGGTGTTGAATTGCCCCTTATTCTGTCTGACCATGCAGACTGGGATGATTTACTGGCCACAATTACCGAAATAGCCCCGAAAGAGGTTTGGGTGACACATGGGCGTGAAGAAGCGCTCATTCATGCCTGCGAGATGCGCGGTATCACGGCAAAGGCGCTGTCGATAATTGGCTATGATGAGGCAGAGACATGAACAGTTTTGCCAGACTGCTTGAATCGCTTATCTTCTCGCCGCGCAGGTCTGTTAAACAGGCGCATCTTGTAGACTGGATAGCGCAGACAGAGTTTCCCGACAGGGGCTGGGGGCTGGCCGCGCTAATAGGTGAGCTGGATTTTCCGGCCGTAAAGGCGGGGATAATTCGCGAGCTGGCAGCAGATACAACAGACAAATATCTATTTGAGCTATCCTATGATTTTGTCGGTGATCTAGCCGAGACTGTGGCACTGTTATGGCCAAAGGGGAAGGCGGCCGACAGGCAGGAGCATAGCAAAGATGAAGATGTAGCAGATATCGCCAGCCTGACAGAAATTGTTGACAGCCTGTCTTCTGTGTCACGTGCCGAGGCAAAGCCGGTGCTGGCAAGCTATCTTGACCAGATGAATCTATCCCAGAGATGGACATTATTGAAGCTAGCTACGGGTGGCATGCGGGTAGGGCTATCTGCACGGATGGCGCGGCTGGCCATTGCAGAATATTACCGCCGCGACATTGCCGAGATTGAAGAAATCTGGCCATTGCTAAGCCCGCCCTATGCCGAGCTGTTTGACTGGCTGGAAGGCCGTACAGACCGACCCTCGGCCAGAGGCAGGGCAGTTTTCAGGCCGATGATGCTTGCCCATCCGGTAGATGATGCCAGCCTTGATGCACTAAGCTGTGATGACTGGCAGATAGAATGGAAGTGGGATGGCGCGCGTATCCAGCTTGTCTCGGCAGAAGATGGGGTCAGGCTGTTTTCACGCTCTGGCGATGATATGTCTGCCAGTTTTCCCGAACTGGTAGCCCCAATGAGCTGGAAAGGTGTGCTTGACGGTGAAATTCTGGCAGGCAGGCCAGATGAAATAGATAGTTTTAATGCGCTTCAGAAGCGGCTGAACCGTAAAACTGCCTCGGTAAAAATGCAGCAGGCTAACCCTGTCTTTCTCAGATTCTACGATATTATGTTTGTTGGCGAGACTGATTTGCGTGCATTGCCCCTCTCAGAGCGGCGCGAGAGGCTTGAGGTGCAGACAGAGCATATTGACCATCCGCATTTTGATATATCGCCGATACTTCAGGCCGACGATGTTGCGCATCTGGCGCGCCTGCGCGATGAATGCCGGCAAAGCAGGCTAATAGAAGGGCTGATGCTGAAAGCAAAAGACAGCACCTATCAGGCTGGCAGAATAAAAGGCGCATGGTATAAATGGAAACGTGATCCGCTATTGGCAGATCTGGTGATGATGTATGCACAAAGAGGACATGGCAAACGTTCTTCTTTTTATTCTGACTACAGTTTTGGGGCATGGAAAGACACGGAAGACGGGCAGGAACTGGTGCCTGTGGCAAAAGCCTATTCAGGCTTTACAGATGCCGAATTAAAGAAACTCGATAAATTTGTGAAAGATCATACTACCAACAGATTCGGCCCTGTAAGAGAGGTTGAACATAGGCTGGTGGTCGAAATAGCCTTTGATTCAATTCATCTGTCACCACGGCATAAATCTGGGGTGGCGATGCGCTTTCCACGTGTCAATTTGATTAGATGGGACAAGCCTGTCGAAGAAGCAGACCAGCTTTCAGATATTAAAAATCTTATTTAATATCTTTCCATAACTTTATGATATTAACCATTTCTTCTGCATCTTTCTGAGCAATATTTCACATTGTCCCAGTCGCGCGCCCATTTCTTTCGCCAGTTAAAGGGTTTGTTGCAGACAAGACATATTTTAGATGGCAGATCAGATTTTCTGACCATTTTCCGCTTTTCCGTTTTTGCCATATTCTGCTCGTTAGCTTGGGGTTTGCTCACCCTGATAGCGCAAGGTACAGTTTGAGGTAAAAACCTGTTCCAGCAGAGATTCAGTGCAACGTGTCCAGCTTGGGTCAGCCTTATCTGAAAATTCATTTCGCCAGATAATGGCAACCATCAATCCGGCAAGCAGCAGATATAATATCCAGCGTCTATCCATATTACACCTCGTGACTCTGTGAGCGTACTGACGGGCGGCTAGCCATGTTGTTCGGCCTCCCAGTCATAGATATGGTCAATCATATCGTCATCATCAATAGCGTCTTCTGGAAATACACGTCCGGCAACACTATTGCCTGAGCTGGTGGTAGAATGTGCATCACCTGTCATTAGCGGATGCCATGAGTGGAGCGGCTGGCCATTGGCAACCAGACGATAGGCACAGCTGGCAGGTAGCCAGTGTATAGACGACACTGTCTGTGGTGTTAATATTGTGCAGTCTGGGACATGGCGTTTACGCTGTTTATAATTTGTACATTGGGCAGTACCGCAATCAAGCAGTTTGCAGGCCACATCTGTTGTGTAAATTTCGGCTGTATCTGCATCTTCCAGCTTCAGCAGACAGCATTTACCGCATCTGTCACATAGCGATTCCCACTCGTCAGCAGTCATCTCGTCCAGTGTTTTGGTCTGCCAGAATGCGCCATCCGGGCCGGACTTATTATCCATCTGTTTTTTGTCTCTTCTGATGCTGTAACAACCGGCCATTCTGGTGATTTCATCATGGCTAGCAGTCTGCCTAGATTTTCATATTCGCTATTTTTTGTCATCTATTTCTTTTTTGCTGATATAGACTATACCAAACTGTAGATAGCGCATTTCGGAAATATGTATTTATGACAGAACAGCCCCCCCTGCCACAACTGCCAAAGCCAGATGTCTGCTTTGTTGATGGCCAGCTTGTTTCATCCGAATTTGATGATATTTTTTTCTCGGCGCAAGATGGCTTGGCTGAAACACAGCATGTCTTTATTGCAGGTACCTCACTTGAGAAGATGCTGGCCGAAAACACCCATCTGGTAATCGGAGAAACAGGCTTTGGCACAGGGCTTAATCTATGTGCTGTGATGGCCTTGCTGGATACGTCGGATAGCCAGTGTAGAATTGACTATATCAGCTTTGAGGCCAGCCCGCTTGAGGCTGGCACAGCAGACAGGGCGCTATCTGCCTTCTCAGGGCTTGATGCCTATCGCCATCAGTTGATAGCAAGCTGGCCACGCCGCTGGCCGGGTGTGCATCATGTTGAGTTATGTAATGGGCAACTGCATCTCCAGCTTCATTATGGGCAGGCAGAAGATATTCTGCCTACACTAGATTTCACCGCAGATGCGTGGTTCCTTGACGGGTTTGCCCCTGCTAGAAACGACTCTCTGTGGTCTGAGACAGTTTTGCGCAATATTGGCAGATTAAGCAGAGCCGGCACAAAATTGGCCAGCTTTACTGTCGCCGGTGCGGTACGACAACGCCTTGCAGATACGGGGTTTGAGGTTACAAAACAGCCCGGCTTTGGTCATAAGCGGCACATGCTGGTTGCCGAAATGAAGGCGGGGCGGCAGGCGCTGCCGGCAACAGAACAGGCAGACCAGCATGTGCTGATTGTGGGGGCAGGGATAGCAGGCTGCGCGCTAAGCTATCATCTAGACAGGTTGAATATCTCTCACCAGCTTATTGACGCTGAAACAGTTGTGGCAGGGCAGGCATCTGGTAATCCGGCTGGGCTGGTTTTACCCCATCTTTCGGTAGGTGACAGTCTGGCGGCACGGCTATCACTTTCGGCTTTTGCAGATATGCTGGCACCGCTTGATGCATCAGGTGCTATTCTGTCTGAACAGGTGGTATCGCTAGATATGCCCGACATAAAGGCGCGCCGCCAGCAAAAGCTGGCCACGCAGGGCTATCCCGAAGATCTGGCCTGTTACAGAACAGCAGATGAATTATCAGAAATGCTTAATATATCTGTTGATGTGGGCGGGATGGTAATTCCACAGGCAAAACTTATCTCACCGCGCTCGTTTTGTGCCTATCTTGCCGCCTCTGAGCCCATCAAGGCACAAATCACAGATATGGCACGTCATGCAGCAGGCTGGCATCTGACATCATCAGAAGGGGTGCAGTTTGACGGTACGCATCTGGTGCTATGTTCAGGCCATGCATTGCCAGACATGCTTGAACAGCTCGGCTATTCATCTGGCCGCTTCCAGCTTACAACGGGGCAGATTTCGCTGATGCCTGCCAGAGACATGCCTGAAGACCTGCCAACATTGAATTTTGGTGGCTATCTGGCGCGTCTGCCAGAACAGGTCATGCTTGGCGCAAGTTATGATTTCACCCTCTCGGACAGGGTGCTAGAACGGGCGCACCGCCATAATCTGGCATTATTGCCAGAACAGCTTCATCATCTGATAGACACAGATATCTCTGGCTGGCAGGGCAGAGTGGCAAACAGGCTGGCCACTGAATTTAGAATGCCGCTTTGCGATTATGATTGTGGCGGCCAGATTGAGGGGCTGTCTGTTCTGGGCGCGCTTGGCTCACGGGGGCTTACACTCGGCTTTTTTCTGGCGCGCCATCTGGCTGGGCAAATTGCGGGGCGGCCTGACTTTTTACAGCGCAGGCTAAAAGATGCCATGTCGTTAAACCGTGTGTTCGGGATTAGCTTTTAAGCAGGTCAGATGCGTGTAGCATCTCGCCATGATAGGGACAGTCAGCCGCCAGTAACGGGATAAAGGCCTCTGCTATCGCATCTGGTGTGGCGATTGTTGTTTTATCTTCGCCCGGGAAGGCTGATGCACGAAGTGCGGTGCCCACAATGCCCGGATTTATCAGATTAATTTTCAGATTTGTCTTTTCTGTCTCTGCTGCCCAGACAGATGCCAGCCTGTCAAGGCCAGCCTTAGATACCGCATATGCGCCCCAATAGGCTGGGGAGGTATCCGCACTATCACAGCTAACAAGCACCGCACGTCCGCTATCTGACTGTCGCAATAGCCCGTCAAAGGCGGCTATCTGATGCCAGATAGAGGTTAGATTCACCGTGATGGTTCGCTCGAAAATATCGGCGTCAATATGGGCAAGCGGTGCCATCTGGCCAAGCTGTCCTGCATTTGCAACAAAGCCGTCAAGCCGCCCCCAGCGCCCCGCAATCGCCGCCGCCAGCCTTGGCATTGCCTCAATATCTGTCTGGTCAAGCTCTACAATGGTTGCATTTGCGCCAACCGCCGAAATTTCATCATCCAGCTCTTCAAGTGCGCCCATTGTACGGCCGGTAATAATTAGCTCAGCGCCCTGTTTTGCGGCGGCCAGCGCAACAGCTCTACCAATGCCACGGCTCGCGCCTGTTATCAGGATAACACGGTGTTCAAGAGGTAGTGTGGTGGGCGTGTCTGACATCTATCTGCCTTTGGGTGACGTGGTTTTATGTTCGCGGCTGTGTGAACTGGTCTGCCATATTGGCAAGCGGGTAGTCACCTGTAAAACAGGCATCGCAAAATTCAGGCTGTTGATGATTTCTACCTGTCAGCCCCATGGCACGATACAGCCCGTCAATTGAAATAAAGGCCAGAGAATCTGCCCCTATCGCTGCGCACATCTCGTCAATACCAAGCTGTGCTGCCATCAATTTATCTCTGTCGGGTGTGTCTACGCCGTAATAGCAGGGATTTGTTGTTGGTGGGCTGGCAATCCGCATATGCACCTTGTTGGCTCCTGCATCACGCATCATATTCACGATTTTGCGCGAGGTGGTGCCTCTCACGATAGAATCATCAACAAGCACAATATTTTTTCCGGCAATAATTTCGGAATTGGCATTATGTTTTAGCATCACCCCTGATTGCCGGCCTTCCTGCGTAGGCTGGATAAAGGTGCGGCCGACATAATGATTTCTGATGATACCTAGCTCAAACGGTAAATTGGCCGCCTGTGCAAAGCCAATTGCTGCTGGCACACCTGAATCAGGTACAGGAATTATCAAATCGGCATCAGCAGGGGATTCGGCTGCCAGCTGGGCGCCAATATCTTTGCGCGCCTGATAGACTGACCTGCCTTCCAGAATTGAATCTGGGCGGGCGAAATAAATATATTCAAAAATACAGAAACGCGATGGCTCTTCGGGGGCGATGCGTCTGCTCTCAATTCCGTCTTTTGAGATGCTGACCATTTCGCCTGCATCAATATCCCTGATGTAGCTCGCACCGATGATATCAAGCGCACAGGTCTCAGATGCTAGCACATAGGCATCACCTACCTTGCCCAGAATAAGCGGCCTGATGCCATGCGGGTCTCTGACGCCTACCAGCATATCATCCATCACACATAATAGCGCATAGGCGCCTGTTACCTGTTTCAGGGCTTCTGCCAGCCTGTCTAGCGGGTTATCCTGATGCGAGCGTGCGACCAGATGAATAAAAATCTCTGTATCTGTTGTGGACTGGAATAACGAGCCTGTCTCAACCAGACTGTCGCGTAACCTGCTAGCATTGGTCAGATTGCCATTATGGGCAATGCCAAACGAGCCAAAGGCCATTTCTGTCAGGAAAGGCTGGATATTGCGCTGTTCGGACAGCCCTGTGGTAGAATAGCGGTTATGGCCGATGGCCACATGACCGCTTAAATCATTTAAGGTGCGCGATCCTGCGCTGAAATTCTCGCCTACATGGCCGGTGCCGCGATGATGTTTGAAGCTGGCTCCATCAAAGCTGACCATGCCGGTCGCTTCCTGTCCGCGATGTTGCAGCGCATGCAGCCCTAATGCGGTGAGCAGATGGGCTTCCTGAGAGCCAAACACGCCAAAAACAGCACATTCTTCATTGAACTGGTCAGTCACCGCAAATTACTTTCCTATTTCTGGCCTAAACTCTGGCCTATGTCTTTTCTATTCGGGGCGTTGGTGTGAGATTATCACGTGCGATGTCTGCACCCTATCGAACTCATTTCTCGTCATCAAGCAGTTTTAGATTGTTTATCACATTACCTGTCTGCTCGCCTGTCTGTTTGGCACCAGATGAGACAGCACTATTCTTAAGCGCGTTCTTTGCATCCTCAGATAGATTCTGCGTGTCTATATCTGAGAGTTTTTCGCGGATATTATTTGGCAATAGCGGCGAGAAGGCACCAATTGTATAGCGGATACCGGCGGCGCTTTTTGATTCTGTCACCCAGCCGGGAAGAGCGTCTTCATTCTGGGTAAACATTACCGCCCCGCCATAAAGCAGGCACATAATTACAACCCCGCGAATAATCCCGAAAATAACCCCGAACCATCTATCCAGCGCACCAAGACCGGCACGTGACAGGCCGGGCGAGACAAGGCTGGCCAGAATAAACCAGATAATAATCGCAACAATGAACGGGATAACCCATGCCAGAATTTCATTCAATTCGTCTATGGTGATGTAACTTGACAGCCAGCCCTCTACCGATGGCGAGGCAAGCTGGGCTGCTCCTATGCCGATAAACCAGCCAGCAACGCCCAAAAATTCGCGTGTCAGACCACGTAATGTAGATAACAACGCCGAGACCGCTATGACGAACAGAAAGATGCCATCAAACAAGGTTAATATGCCTAAATCTAAACTTGTCATTTATCCGGTTTCTGTTTCATGCAGGCGGTGGCAACGATATGCCACATTCTGCCTATTGATGGATGTCCTGATGATAGTGCAATTACAGCTAAAAATAAATGGTTTTGGACAGGCTAATTATTGCCCAGCATCTCTATCAGTTCGCTCAGTGACGATACATGGGCACTGGTTAGCCCCTTTGGCTGGCTAAGCTGTTTAAGGGGGCGCGGAATAAACGCTTTTTCAAAGCCCAGTTTAGACGCTTCTTTAAGGCGCAATTCAGGCTGTGCGACCTGCCGCACCTCGGCTGATAGCGCTACCTCGCCAAAGAATGCAGATGCTTCTGGAAGCGGCTTGCCAGTGACAGAAGATATCAGCGCCGCGGCTACAGCCAAATCGGCGGCAGGTTCCGATATTTTCAGCCCGCCTGCAACATTCAGGAAAATATCCTGCCCCGACAGGGTAATACCGCATCTGGCCTCAAGCACCGCCGTCAGCATCGCCAGACGGCTAGATTCCCAGCCAACTACATTACGTCTTGGACTGGCCAGAGAGGAGGGCGCAACAAGGGCTTCAATTTCGACCAGCAGGGGGCGTGAGCCTTCAAGGCCGGCAAATACAGCCGTACCTGCGATATTTTCTGAACGGCTGGCGAGAAACAGCTCTGAGGGGTTGGAGACCTGTTGCAGACCTGTGGCGCTCATCTCGAACACGCCAATTTCATCGGTAGGGCCAAATCTGTTTTTAACGCCGCGTAACAGCCGGAAATGATGGCTTCTATCACCTTCAAAATATAACACCGCATCTACCATATGCTCTAGCACTCTGGGGCCTGCGATTGCGCCATCCTTGGTGACATGGCCAACAAAAATAATTGAAGTGGATGATGATTTTGCCACCCTGATCAGCTCATGCGCGGCGGCTCTTACCTGACTGACCGTGCCGGGGGCGCTATCCAGCCCCGAAAGGTACATGGTCTGGATAGAATCTATTACCAGCAAATCCAGATCAGGATGCCGTTTTGCCGTTTCTGCAATATCGCCTACATTTGTGGCGGCGGCCAGAAGCGCCGGCACATCTGCTATACCAAGCCGTTCAGCCCGCATTCTGACCTGCTCAACAGATTCTTCGCCGGTAATATAGGCTGTCTTGCGCCCCGATTTTGCCAGCAGACAGACAAGCTGAAGCAGCAAGGTTGATTTACCAATCCCCGGATCGCCGCCAATCAGCAATGCAGAACCCGGCACAAAGCCGCCACCTGTTACCCTGTCAAGCTCGTTAATACCGCTTTTGAACCGCTGATGTTTTTGTTCGGGATTTTTCTCTGATAGGGGATGAAGCTCAATCTGGCGTGAACGGCTAGCGCGCTTCTGGCCGGGCGCACGGCTTTCATTGCGCTCTTCCACCAGCGTGTTCCATTCCCCGCAACCATCGCATTTGCCTGACCATTTTGGAAAGACACTGCCACATGACTGACAATGATACTGGATGGTTGATTTTGCCATATCAGACTGCCTGTCTCTTTATGCCAGTGTTATTCAACATGAGCCGTAAGCGGGCCGTGCGGGTGACCATTCACAAACTGGTCAACTTCAGCGATACCTGTATGATACATATCGTCAACCCCGCCATACCAGATTATATGTCCCTGATGCACCATTGCCACCTTGTCTGCTATGCGCTTCACAGATGCCATGTCATGGCTGATGGTCAGCGCAGTTGCGCCAAGCTGTTTTACCGCATTTACGATCAGATCATCAATTACCCCGCCTGTTATCGGGTCTAGCCCCGAAGTAGGCTCGTCAAACAGCAGAATTTCAGGCTTGTCTGCAATAGCGCGTGCCAGCGCCACCCGTTTTTGCATGCCGCCCGACAATTCAGCCGGATATTGATAGATAACCTGTGCATCCAGCCCCAAGGTCTGGATAATCTGTGCGGCTATTTCCTGTGCCTGTATTTTTGGAGTGTATTGTTTCTGGCGTAGCCTGAAGGTGATATTTTCCCAGATGCTGAGGCTGTCAAACAG
Source organism: Alphaproteobacteria bacterium (assembly GCA_011524805.1). Lineage (GTDB taxonomy): Bacteria > Pseudomonadota > Alphaproteobacteria > Puniceispirillales > Puniceispirillaceae > WTJO01. The sequence goes on along the minus strand of WTJO01000059.1, from coordinate 2,303 downwards.
GGCGCCAAACTGGAATGTCATACCGAATTTTTGAAGCATATCCTCGCGTTCAGCACGGCTTTGCCCAACCGTCTGGATGCCATCTACCATAATGGAGCCGCTATCTGGTGTAACCAGCCCCAGAATAGATTTTAGCAATACCGATTTGCCGCAACCCGATGTGCCAATAATACATAATGATTCAGACGGCGCGATAGACAGGTTTATCTCTTTTAATACCTGTTTTGTGCCAAACCGCTTTGCCAGTTTGCTGACGTCTATTTTAGGCTGAGTTGTCATATTTAATCTTTCCCCTGACAATGCTAGCCAAAAAACAGTGCTGTGACGATATAGTTTGAAATCAGGATCAGAATAGAAGATGACACAACAGCATTGGTTGTTGCCTTGCCCACACCTTCTGCACCTCTGCCTGAATTATAGCCGTGATAACAGCCCATTAGCGCTATCAGAAAGCCGAATACGGCAGCCTTTATCAGTCCGAGCATCACATCTGAAACTTCAAGAAATTCTAGCGTTCTGGACAGATAGACACCCGGATTGAAATCCAGCCTGTAGACCCCGACCAGATAACCGCCAAATACGCCGATAATATCACCTATCAATACCAGAAATGGCAGACAGATAGTGCCTGCCAGAAGGCGCGGTGCCACCAGATATTGCAACGGGCGGGTAGATAGCGTATCCAGCGCATCAATCTGGTCTGTCACCCGCATGGTGCCAATTTCTGCGGCCATGGATGCGCCAATACGCCCTGCCACCATCAACCCTGCCAGCACAGGGCCCAATTCGCGTGTGACAGATAACACTACCACAGTCGCCACGGTATCTTCTGCTGAAAAACGGGCAAAGCCGGTGTAGCTTTGCAGAGCAAGCACCATACCTGAAAATAATGTGGTCAGACCGACCACTGGCAGAGAATAATAGCCTATATCCATCAGTTGTCGCACAAACTGCCTGAAATAATAGGGGGGCAGGATTGTCCAGCGGACAGCCTGAATCGTAAATAGCGCAATCCGGCCGGTGGCGGCAAAGAATTTCAGGGCTGCCTGACCTATATTTGCAATAATATCCAGAATCATCTGTGCTGCCCTTATCAGCCTAGCCGTTGCAATATATCATCTACAGAGCAGTTATACTGCCTGTTTGTGCGCGCGCCAATAGTGGAAAGTATTTCATATCCGATTGTGCCAGTCTTTCTGGCCATGTCGCTTGCGGTGAGATGTCTGTCTAGCAAGGTCGCATATGACAGCGTGACAAGCCTCTGCTCATCAAGTGCCGTGATGTCGGCAACCATAACATCCATTGAAATACGTCCGACAAGTGGCACTGACATCCCTGCGATATCCACATGGTGCGGAGGTGCGGTTGTGCTAAGTTGGCGCGGGAAACCATCGGCATATCCTGCACCTATGGTGGCGAGCCTCATTGGTGTTTTGGCTGTGAAATCAGCGCCATAGCCTACTGTTTCACCTGCGCTTATCTGTCTTATCTGCAGAATATCTGCTGTCCAGCAATAGGCAGGGGTTAGCCCGTCTGCGCCCATAGCCTCATCATCTGGCGGCGTGCCTGTCAGCGCGATACCGGGGCGGGTAAGCTGATGATGATAAGGCGCCCCCAGAAATATGCCTGCGCTATTGGCAAGTGAATAGATGCAGGATGCAGGCAGATATGATGACAGGCTGTCAATAGCTGTCTGAAACCGTTCTGACTGTTGCTGGTTTGCGGGATGTTCTGGTGCATCTGCACAGGCAAGGTGGCTCATCACGCCTGCAAGATTCGGCAATCTCTTCACAGCCTCTATCAAAGCGTCATGATTGTGATAGGCAAGGCCTAGCCTGCTCATGGCGGTATCAATATGCAGGAAATGACGAGGTGCCTGCCGGCCATGTCTGGCTAGCCAGTCAATATCACGCTCGCTATTGGCGACAATGCTCAGATTATGTTCTGTATAGACAGACACATCATCAGAACTTGCCCCTTCAAAAATGCAGATATGGGCGTCGGAAATGCCTGCATCATCCAGCCCGTTGCGAAGCCGGACTGCTTCATCCAGACGGGCAACAAAAAATGCTCTGCAACCTGCATGATAGCATGCCAGCGCAGATGCCAGCGCGCCCAGCCCATACCCATCTGCCTTTATGGTTGCGCCTGTATGGGTGCCGGTGCCGCTAAGGCTGTCAAGATAGCGATAATTTGCGATGATAGAATCAAGATTGACAGTAAGGCGGGAGCTGGCCATCACACAGCGCCTTTCCGGCTAGAATTGTTCAGGCAGCTGGTCAGCAGTAACCAGATCCTGAAAG
>WTJO01000115.1 GCA_011524805.1 Alphaproteobacteria bacterium | reverse complement strand
GCATAAAATGCATGAAACAGACAATCACCAGATCAAATTGCTGGTCAGCAAGGTCGGGGCAGAGCGCATCACCAATATGGGCATTGACTATCACCCCTGTTTTTTGGGCAAGCGAAACAGCTTTCGCAACAGCCAGATCAGAGACATCTATTGAGGTAACCTGATAGCCGATAGAGGCCAGATAGACACCGTTTCGTCCCTCACCGTCAGCAGGTGCATAGGCAGTCTGACCGGCCTCTGCTTTGGGGGTGACCGCCTTGATAAAATCATTCGCCTCAGTGCCAAAAATATAGTCATCTGTCTGATAGCGTGTGTTCCAGAATTCTGAAGCTGACATTGGCTTATCCCTGTAACCTGTTCATTATCTCTGTTTTGATATGGCTATTCAGCCTGAAATATCAATCTTTCTGCCATCGCCAGCGTATCTGCATGCAGATATTGCGGGTTCTCGGCAAAGGCCTTTGCCGGTATTTGTGTATCTGGCAGATGGATGGTGCGTATCTGGCTGGCAAGCGCCGCCGCCACCCCGTTATTTGAATCTTCAAGCACCATGCAGGAAGTGGCAGACACTGCAAGCCGCTCAACTGCCAGCAGATATATATCTGGTGCAGGCTTGGCATGGGTCACAAGATCGCTGCCCAGAATATGGCTGAAATAGCTGGCCAGCCCTGCCATATCAAGATAGCGATGCGCTTTGTCGGTGCGGCTGGACGTAGCGACTGCAAGGCGGATATGCGCCGCCTTCATTTTTTCCAGAAACGCGGGAATACCAGCTTTTACCGGCACCCCGTCTGCCAGCAATTCATGATATATCTGTTTCCATCTGCTATCAAACTCTTCGGCGATATCTGGAAGGTATCTGTTCAGGATGCGCAGATGGGCAGGCCCGCTCTGGCCTGTCAGTTCGGCAAATAGTGCGGCATCAAACCCAAGGTTAAATTGCTCGCAGCATGCTCTGAAGCTCTGTTCTGACAGGCGCTCAGTATCTAGCAGCAAGCCGTCCATATCACAGATAACCGCCTTCGGGGGCATGATAGCATATCCTTTATTATAGCAGTCTTCCTAGGGGTGTCCTGTCTTCTGCCCTATCATATGAGGAATTTCTTGGACTGGATAGAGAATAGTCGGCAATATAGCCTTTATGAGACTGAAAGAGATAAAATATCTGGTTGTGCATTGTTCTGATACGCCTGATGAGCGCGATGTGTCTGTTGCAGATATTCATGATATGCATCTTGGATTTGGCTGGGACGGGATAGGCTATCACAAGCTTATTACCCGAGATGGCACTGTCCATAATGGCCGGCCTGAATTCTGGCAGGGTGCGCATGTACAGGGACAGAACCATCACAGTCTGGGGGTATGCCTTATTGGCCGGCATCAATTTACAGATGCACAATTTGCCGCGCTTGAAACAGTGCTGTTAGGCTGGACAGCCCGTTACCCTGACGCGCAGATAGTCGGGCATAGAGATATTCAGCTTGAAGATAAAAAGAGCTGTCCGAATTTTGATGCTGGCAAATGGTGGTCAGAGCATTGCGCGCTAACCGCAGATTCTGCGCATATAATCACACCTTTCACAGGGCTATATGCTACGCCGCCAGACAGGCCTGATGGCGCGCCAGAAGCACTGGATACAGAATGTCTATATGGCGAGCGGCTGGAGATTCTAGAAGCAAAAAACCATAACGGATATGTACGGGCAAGGCTGGTAACAGACGGATATGAAGGCTGGGTCAGTCTTGGCGATATTGCCTGCATTTCGCCGCATGACAAGCCAGACTATATAATCACAACACGGCTTGCCACGGTCACACAGACAGCACAGATTACCTCTGCCAGCCTGATAAGCCTGCCCATGGCCAGCCGCTGCAAACTGATAAAGATACATGGTGATATCGCAGAAATCAGATTGTGGGGTAGGGCAGGTGCGCACCGCTCAGGCTTTGTAGCGGCAAAGGCGATTTCGTCCAGTCCTGAGGCAGATGACTGGGTTGAGATTGCCAGCCAGTTTCTAGCTACCCCCTATAAATGGGGTGGGCGCACTGCGCACGGGCTGGATTGCTCGGCGCTTATCCAGCTTGCGCTTCAGGGAGCCGGCATTGATTTTGCGCGTGATTCAGCCCCGCAATATGAGATGCTGAAGAACATTGCCTGCACAGATGAGACAGCCTTTCACAACTTTGAGCGCGGCGATCTGATTTACTGGAAGGGGCATGTCGGGGTGATGATAGATAAAAGCCATCTGCTGCATGCAAATGGCTTTCATCATGCTGTAATGTCTGAGCCTGTCATTGAGGCCATTGCCAGAATCAAGACAGGCTATGGCGCGCCTATCGCCCATATCAGGGCGGACAGGCTGGCCAGCCTATTTTCTGCTGTCAATCGCTGACAGGGTGCCACGCATCGCCCATAATAATGCCAGAGACGGTATCACCATCACCGCGGTGATAATGAAAAACAGTCCCCAGTCGCCACCTAACCCGTCCACCAGCACACCTGATGACGCTGCTATTGTGGTTCTGCCAAGCGTGCCAATAGATGCCAGCAGGGCATATTGGGTAGCGGTATAATTTCTGTCTACCAGCAACGAGATAAAGGCAACAAACACCACCGTTGCGATTGCCGCCGCCAGATCATCTAGCAACACAGCCAGTGCAAACAGCCATTCAACCTTTCCTGACCATGCCAATAGTGAAAACATAATATTGGTAGAGGCCATGAAAATACCAGCGGCCATCAGCGCCTTTACCACCCCTGAGCGGATGGCAATATAGCCGCCAAGCAGGGATGAGACAACCGTAACTACCCAGCCAAGTCCTTTTGAATAGATCGCAATATCTGACTTTGAGAATCCTACTTCCTTATAGAAGATGATCGACATTTTGCCCATAAAGGCCTCGCCGATTTTGAACAGCAAGATAAAGCTTAACAGCCCAAGACCTATTTTTAGCCCGTTATTGCGGAAGAAGCTGAGAAGCGGCGTGACAACAGTTGAGCCGATAAAGCTGACAATTTGGGTGATAATTGTGGTATCGCCCATCTTTGCGCGCAATTCTGCCTGTGCAGCAGCCTGTGCCTTGATGCGTTCCTGGGTGCCTGTTTCAGGGATAAATAACAGTCCGATATTGGTAGCGATGACCAGAAGTCCAATCACAAGGAAGGTCATCTGCCAGTAATTTTCCATCCCCATCAACTCAAATTTATCTGCTACCAGAAGCGTAATCATGCCGCCCAGTTTGAAACCCGTCCACCAGCCTATTACAGCCATTGATGCGCCTGCCGCCATAGCGCCGCTATCTTCTTTGCGGATTTGTTCAATACGCAATGCATCAATAGTAATATCCTGTGTTGCCGAACATGTCGCTATGACCACCCCAACGGCCATCACCAGAAAGATATTGGTTGCAGGCGCAGTTGTTGACCAGACCAGCAGGCTAAGCAGAATAATTATCTGCATGGTCAGAATCCATGCTTTCCGGTGGCCGAATTTTGCCGTCAAAACAGGCACTCTCAGCCTGTCAATCAACGGCGCCCACAAGAAATTGATCGAATAGACGAAAAAGATAAGACCGGCAAAGCCAACCGCACTTCTGGATAGCCCGTCTTCTTTCAGCCATAGGCTAAGAGACGAGCCAATTAAAACCCATGGAAAGCCGCTAATAATCCCAAGCAGGAAAATCCGCCGCATTCGTTCGTCAAAAAATAGTTTAAGTGAATGTGTCTGTGCCATCACCTATGCCCCTCCCCCGATTGAGCGCATGTTCGGTTCCATCCGAACCACATTAGATGATCAAAGTCTAATGTGATATTGACCTGTTTGGCAAGCAGGCCATAGGCTGAGATCAACACCAGCCGGATTTAAGGCACAAAAACAGAGGCTGATTATGGCAGAATTGCAGGTAATTCAGGAGGGGGCGCAGTACTGGCTGCGCTGTGCAGCGCATCGCTTTAGATGTGTTGTAGGCGCCGCAGGGCTGATAGCGGCAAACAATAAGCAGGAGGGTGATAATGCTACCCCGCGCGGGCGCTGGCCGTTACGGGGGTTATATTACAGGGCTGACAGGATTGCCTCTGACAGGCTGGCCGGCTATTCGGCCTTCAGTCCGGTTACGATCGGCAAACAGGATGGCTGGTGTGATGATCCTGAGGATGCGGCCTATAATATGAAGGTCAATTTGCCATACCCTGCCCGCCATGAAACCCTGTGGCGTGAAGATGGGCTATATGATCTCATTATTCCGCTTGGCTATAATGATACAAGGCCTGTGCCCCATAAGGGCAGTGCGATATTTCTGCATTGCGCGCCTGAAGGAATAGCTAGCACAAAGGGCTGTGTTGCGTTAGCGGCTGAAGATTTGCTGGTGGTACTGAACTATCTTGAAAAAGACAGCTATCTTGTGATTTAGCGGCTATGTTCTGCCAGCATAGCTTCAATCTGCTGTTTGCGGCGGCGTAATTTTTCATTTGCCGGTATCATATGTGTCATTAGCCCGTCCTTTACATAGCCAAGCCTGACCATAAGCTGGGTCGATATCAGGTTCAGGCAGATTTTTTGTGCAGTGCCTGCTTTCAGCCGCGTTGAGCCCGCCAGCGCCTCTGCGCCTGTGGCCAGCACAATCTGATATGTACCAGTTGCCAGCAATCTGCTGTCCGGATTATTTGAGATAGCGATTGTTACAGCACCTGCCTCTTGTGCAGTTTCCAGCGCGGCGCAGGTAAAGCCGGTTTGGCCGCTTGCCGCCAGCCCGATAACACAGTCATCTCCGCCTATCGCCGCCGAGATGACAGCGTCTTTTGCATCATCTTCTGAATCTTCTGCACCTTCAACAGCCTTTGTCAGCGCGCCCATGCCACCTGCAATGATATAGCTGGTACGGGTCTCAGGCCAGTTAAAGGTTGGTCGTAATTCGGCGCCATCCTGAACGGCGATACGCGCAGAGGTGCCCGCCCCGCAATATACCAGCCTGCCAGTCTTATTGCGTGACAATCGGGCATATAGCGCATCGCATGCCTGCGCTATCTGCGGCAGGGCAGAACGCACCGCATCACTGGCTTCTGCCTGACTATCCAGCATCAGTGCAAGCTGTGCGTCAGGGCTAAGCCTGTCAATCCACTGATCCTGCGACAGGCGTCTTTCTGTATCTAACTCTGTCATAATACACCCAGACTAGCGCAAAGCGGCTAGACAGGCGAGATGGTTTTTGCTGATATGCAGGAGATGGCAGATACCAAAGTTTTGAATGACCCTAAATATGTGATCGGGCTGATGTCTGGTACCAGCGCAGACAGTATTGATGCGGCGCTTGTCAAAACAGATGGCCAGCATCTGGCACGTACAGATATCACTATCAGCCATCCCTACAGGCCAGATGTGGCACAGGCGATATATCGTGCCCGCTCATCACCAGAGACATTTCTGTCAGATACAGATTCTGCAGATGCACTATCGCGTGCCATCGCAGAAGATCATGCTGAGGCTGTCAGACGCATAGCCCGGATGGCAGATACCGCTCCCCCGCAGCTTGTTGGCTTTCACGGCCAGACAATCTATCATAATCCTGAGGCGGGACAGACTGTCCAGCTTGGCGATGGCGGCTACCTTGCCCAGCTTACCAGCCTGCCTGTTATATATGATTTCAGAGCCGCAGATATGGCTGCGGGCGGACAGGGCGCTCCGCTTGCGCCTATCTATCACCAGATGCTGTTGATGCAGGCCGGATGCGATATGCCGGCCGTATTTATCAATATTGGCGGGGTCGCCAATCTCAGCTATTGCGATGCAGACGGCTATCTTGAAGGATATGATATAGGCCCTGGCAACGGGTTGATAGATGATCTGGCACAATATCATTTCAGCCAGCCTTTTGATGAGGGTGGGCAGCTGGCGGCGCAGGGTCAGGTTGACAGGAAGCTTGTCACACAGGCATTAAGTCACCCTTTTTTCAGCCTGTCTGGCCCACGTTCACTTGACAGAGGCGCGTTTGAGGGATTGCTGGCAAGGCCTGAATTTACCTGCCTGTCAGCCCATGACCAGATAGCCACAGCAACAGCCTTTACCTCAAAAGCTATTGCCCATGCAGTCTCTGCGCTGCCCAAACGCCCGCGCAGTATCATTGTTGCGGGTGGCGGTATTCATAATAATGTGCTGATGGCTATGCTGAGGGACAGGCTTGGCGGCATAAAAATTGAGACAGCAGATGCGATAGGCGCACCTCCAGATATGGTAGAGGCTGAATTAATCGGCTTTCTTGCGGCACGCTATATCTATCGGCTGCCCGCCAGCTTTCCCCGAACTACGGGCGCAGAAAGCCCGCAAATTTGTGGCAGGATTATCTATCCTGAATAGTCCCGTCAGATAAAGCCGTCAGACCCTGCATCATAAAAGCGGCGATAGGCAGGGGGCGGTGGCAACATGGCGCGGATATCTGCAAAGGGGAACCTGCCGTCGGTGCGGTAGCTTTCTGCATAGCATCCCTCAGGGGCGTTGCATTGTGCTGCTCTATATCTGTTCATCAGCTTTGCGGCAGCGGCAAATCTTTCTGGTCGCTGGCTGTGATGTGCCAGTATTGCTGTCTGTTTGGCATCATGATGGTCTGTAATATCGACAAAATAATCAGGCAGAAACCCCACCCCCATAAGCGGTTCTGAAAATAGAACAGGACAGCCAAAGCCGGCCGATGCTGTAACAAAAGCTGACAGGGCGCGATGATCTGGATGATAGTCAGACATATCATGGGTGATAATCAGCTCTGGCTGTGTCTGCCTGATCAGAGTGTCAACTGCCTCTGCCGCGCCATGCTGGATAGCCAATTTTCCATCAGCCAGCCCTAATAATTCTGGTCTGCCTAGGGCTGATAGCGCGGTGATGGTTTCATCTGCGCGGATCTGTGCTAGCGCATCACCTTCTTCTTTGCCGGCGATTACACCCGCCGCCCCATCTGTAGCCACAGCCAGTATCAGCTCATGACCGGCAGATTTCAGGCTGGCCAGTAGCCCGTAGCAAAAAATTTCCAAATCGTCCGGATGAGCGCCAATTGCCAATACACGCATAACCATACCCTGTCTGTTGCATCTGATCGTTTCATTGACTATCTGATTTTGGCTAGCCTAATGCCAGATAGTCGCCTTATAATGCATCAAGCATATTATTTGGGCAAATATCTGTGTAAATGATGCAACACAAAAGAACCAGCACATTTCAGCAGCCTGTACGGCGCGGCTATATTGAAGGGTTTTATGGCCGGCTTCTGGGCTTTGATGACAGGCTCAGACTGCTTGACCAGCTGGCGAAAACTGGCGCTAACAGCTATTTCTATGCGCCCAAGGAAGATATCTGTCACAGGCTGGCATGGCGAGAGAAATATGACGATAGCTGGATAGATAGCTTCAGCGCATTTTGTGCCCAATCTGGCAATATTGACATTCTGGCAGGCATAGCCCCCGGCCTTGATTATGACCTGCATTCAGCAGACGCCGAATATGCCGCCTTGCGGGCAAAGGCAGAACAGCTGCTTGCTGCGGGTGCAGATGCGCTGGTGCTGATGTTTGATGATATTAGCGATGATGTAAGCGCGTTTGAGCGTGCCGGCCTTAATGAGGGGGCAGTGCATGGCGGGCTGGTGCGCCGTCTGCATGATGATCTTGGCTGTCGGGTTGATCTTGTGCCGCGTCTATATGCAGATGAAATTGGCGGTGATATTGAGGGCTATGCTGACGGGCTGGCAGAAACACTTCCCGAACAGTCAGAGATATATATCTGCGGTATGCATATTGTGGCAAAACAGGTTAATCTGCAAAATGATGCAGGCCGGCTGGCAACATATCTGGCACAGCATGCCAGCCCGCAAAATCTGGTCATATGGGATAATCTATATTGCCATGATTACTGCCCACGTCGCCTGTTCCTATGTACATATGATGGCAGAGCGCATGAAGACCCGTTACTGCTTAACGGCACAGGACTTGTTGAGACAGACAGGCTATATATTGCTTTGATGCAGGGAGCAGACAGACAAGCGCTATTTTCATCTGCTGGCGTGCCCGACTGTTTCTGGCAGATAGCAGAATTTTTTGACAGGCCGGTTTTCACAGATGGCGCCATGCCTGCCGCTATTGATCTCTCAGATCGCACAACTACGCTGATTAAGGCAGTAGACGAGATGCTATGGCGCTGGAAATCTCCTCTGGCGCGTGAATGGTATCCGTTTCTGTTCGGTCTAAAACATGATCTTCAGATAGCCTCAAAGCTGATGGCAGAAGACCGGCTGGCAAAGACACAGACCCCGATTTTATATGATCTTCTCAAAGGCCAGATTTTATGAGCCAGATGACCATATTTGACGGGCATAATGACACGCTCTACCAGCTCTGGAAGCATGATGGCGACGCTGATTATTTTTTTGCGTCACAGAACAGCCATGCCATTTCTGATGCTGCTGCACGGCAGGGCGGATTTGGTGGCGGGTTTTTTGCGATATTTTCGCCATCAGACACGTCACTTGACGCCACCTCTGCGACTACCGCTGACAAGGCGTTGTCTGATACGCTGGAGATGCTGGCAATCGCAGACAGGCTGACGGCACATAAAGGCAGCCGGTTTTCGATTTGCCGTACATCCGCAGAGATTGCCGCCGCCCTTACACAAGACAGAATTGCCGCGCTTCTGCATATTGAAGGGGCTGAAGCCATTGGGCAGAATAGTGCGGCTCTGCATCAGCTATATGAAAGAGGGGTGCGCTCAATCGGCCCGTTATGGTCACGTCCGAATATATTTGGTGAAGGGGTGCCGTTCAGCTTTCCCGCTACGCCAGACATAGGCAGCGGTCTGACAGAGGCTGGCAAGGAACTGGTCTCAAGCTGCAATCAGTTGGGCATGTTGCTAGATGTATCTCATCTGAATGAGGCAGGGTTTTGGGATATTGCCCGACTGTCTGACAGGCCTTTGATGGCAACCCATAGTAACGCCCATGCGCTATGTCCCTCGCCGCGCAATCTTACCGACAGACAGCTTGATGCGATTGCCGAGCAGGGCGGGATCGTAGGGGTATGTTTTGCCACAGCCTATTTGCGCGCTGACGGCGCAAAACAGCCTGATACAGAACTGGAACTGATTATTCGCCAGCTAGACTATCTGATCACAAGACTAGGTGAGGATCATGTTGGGCTAGGCTCTGATTTTGATGGTGCCGTTCTGCCTTCTTCTTTACAAAAATGCACCTATCTGCCTGATCTGGTCTGGCAAATGAAACAGGCCGGCTTTGATGAGGCGCTGATCGGTAAAATCTGTTCAGATAACTGGCTAGCCTATCTGAACAGATATTTATGATTATTCGGCGGCAGTATCCCAGCTTTCAATGGTCGGGCATGAACAGATCAGATTTCTGTCACCAAACACATTGTCAATCCGGTTCACTGGTGGCCAGTATTTATTGGCCTGCACCATCCCGTCAGGCGTGATGGCCTGTGCGCGGGAATAGGGGTGTGACCAGTCATCAGAGATAATCTCGTCCATGGTATGGGGTGCGTTCACAAGCGGATTATCATCCTGTGGCCAGACCCCGCTTTCAACCTGCCTGATTTCGGTTGCAATAGAAATCATGGCATCACAAAATCTGTCAATCTCTGCCAGAGATTCAGATTCTGTCGGCTCAATCATCAGAGTGCCGGCGACCGGAAAGGACATGGTTGGGGCATGGAATCCGAAATCAATCAGCCGCTTGGCAATATCTTCATTGCTGATGCCGCTTGTTTCTGTCAGCCCCCGAATATCAATAATACATTCATGGGCTACCCGTCCCAGCCGTCCCGAATATAACACCGGAAAATACGGGTTCAGGCGGGAGGCGATATAATTGGCAGATAAAATGGCTGTTGCTGTCGCATCATACAGCCCTCTACTGCCCATCATTCTGATATAGCTGTAGGTAATAGGCAGAATGCCGGCAGACCCGAACGGTGCGGCACTAACCGCATAATCACCCTCAAGCGGCGAGGGCGGCAAAAACGGCACAAGATGTTCTGCCACACCGATAGGCCCGACGCCGGGGCCGCCACCGCCATGCGGAATACAGAAGGTTTTATGCAGATTAAGATGGCTGACATCAGCGCCAAATTCGGGCGGCGCGCAATGTCCGACAAGCGCATTCAGATTGGCACCATCGACATAAACCTGCCCGCCTGCCTCATGAATAAGTCTGCATAGCTCGGCAATATTTTCCTCAAACACCCCATGGGTTGACGGATAGGTGACCATAATAGCGGCGATATTATCCTGATGGGCGGCAATTTTTTCCTTCAAATCATCAAGGTCAACATTGCCTAGCGCATCACATTTTACCACCACAACCTGCATTCCAGCCATCGCCGCAGAAGCAGGGTTAGTGCCATGGGCTGATTGCGGGATAAGACAAACCCGCCGATGGCTTTGCCCGCGGGATTCATGATATCTCATAATCGCCAGCAATCCGGCAAATTCACCTTGTGAGCCTGAATTTGGCTGAAACGAAATCGCTGCATAGCCTGTGCATGCCGCCAGAAGAGATTCCAGCCTGTCTATCATCTTGTGATAGCCTTGTGTCTGGTTGGCTGGCGCATAGGGGTGGATATTGGCAAAGCCGGGCCAGCTAACCGGAATCATCTCGGCAGCCGCATTCAGCTTCATGGTACATGAACCAAGCGGTATCATGCATCTGTCCAGTGCCAGATCCCTGTCTGCCAGACTGCGCATATACCGCATCATTTCTGTTTCTGTGCGGTATTGGTGAAAAACAGGCTGCTGCATAAAATTTGTGTCTCTTGCCAGCGCCTCTGGCAGGGCAGATTTGCCATCTTCATGCAAGCTTCCGCCTAAAGCACCTACCAGCCTGTCCAGCATGTCAAGCGTTGAGGTTTCATCAAAGCTGGCAATAATGGCACCGTCTGTATGACGCAGATTGATATTCTGGCTTGCGGCAGCCTCAATCAGCTTCTGGCTATCTTCAGGCGCTTCAATAACAACTGTGTCAAAGAAATGCTGATGGCGGATAGTCCGTCCTGCCTGCCGCATCGAGGCAGCAAACATACAGGCCATACGATGGCTGTGAGCGGCAATCTGTTTCAATCCTTCAGGCCCGTGCCATACAGCATAGAAGCCGGCAATTACAGCTAGCAATACCTGCGCGGTGCAGATATTGGAGGTCGCTTTCTCGCGCCTGATATGCTGCTCGCGGGTCTGAAGTGCCAGCCGGTATGCCATCCTGCCTGCACTATCCTTGCTGACCCCGACAAGCCTGCCGGGAATTGCACGCTGATAGGTTGACAGGGTCGCAAAAAAGGCGGCGTGCGGCCCGCCATAGCCAAACGGCACTCCGAATCTCTGGGCAGACCCCAGCACGATATCAGCACCAAATTTACCGGGCGGCTCAAGACAGGCCAGTGCCAGCAAGTCACTTGCCACAATCGCCATCCCGCCAGCCGCCTTGATCTGGCTGATTTCGCCTTCGATATCCCGTATCTGTCCCTCACTGGACGGATAGCTGATAAGTGCGCCAAATATATTTTCGTCATAGCCGGTACCGGCAGGCGCAATATTTATCTCAATTCCCAGCGGGCGGGCGCGGGTCTCAAGAATGGCAATCGTCTGGGGGTGGGTATCTTCATCTACCCTGAAGATAGTATGTTTGGTTTTTTGCAGTCTGAAGGCCATCATCATGGCTTCTGCAGCAGCGGTCGCTTCATCCAGCAACGAGCCATTGGCAATATCCATCCCTGTCAGTTCTGCCACCATAGTCTGGAAATTCAGAATAGCTTCCAGCCGGCCTTGTGAAATTTCAGGCTGATAAGGCGTATAGGCAGTATACCAAGCCGGATTTTCCAGCACATTGCGCTGTATCACTGCCGGCATGTGGCACCCGTAATATCCCATGCCAATAAGCGATGTAGCGATATTGTTCATATCGGCAAATTCTGACAGCTCAGCCAGAATTTCTGCCTCTGACAGCCCTTCGCCTATCTCAAATTCAGACTTTCTGATAATCGAGGCAGGAATAACCTCATCCATTAATGCCTGCATGCTGTCAAGTGAGAGCGTGGACAGCATTCTGTCTATATCTGCGCTTGATAGACCAATATGCCGCGCTGAAAATTCTGTATATGTGCTAGCTGTTTTGTTCATGATAACCTCTATCTTCAGGACATAAGATTAATCTGCGATCAGTTCATTATAGGCGGCTTCATCCATCAGACTGTCCAGCTCGCCTGCATTGTTAAGCCTGATTTTGAACAGCCATGACTGTTTCGCATTATCAGCCGTGATTGATGATAAATCATCAGCCAGAGGGTCATTCACCTCGGTGATTGTGCCTGATACAGGGCTGTAGATATCAGAGGCAGCCTTTACAGATTCAAATACCGCAACCCCGTCCCCCTGCGAGACATCGCTATCCTGTTCAGGTAATTCGATAAATACGATATCGCCGAGCTGTTCAATCGCATGTGGCGAGATTCCGACTGTGCCGGTGTCGCCGTCTATTTCAATCCATTCATGGTCTTTGGTGTAGTAGATCATCTGTTTTTCCTTTGCTGTTCTGTTTCAGTTAGGTGAAAAATTATTTCGGCGGCCTTGCATAACGATGCGGCACCAGAGGCAGGGCGGCCGTGGTGACCTCAATGCTTCGCCCACCCGCTGCCGCAACAAGCTGTTGCCCGTCTTTGCTGATTGTGCTGTCCACAAAGCCAAGGGCAGCAGGTCTGTCTAGCGAGGGAGAGAACCCGCCAGAGCTGATATGGCCAACCGTCTGCCCGTCAAGCTCAAGAATAGCGCCATCTCTTACAGGGCGCTGACCATCTGGCAAGATACCTGTCAGATGACGGCTGGCGCCCGCTTCAATGGCTTTCATGATGATATCTGCCCCCGGAAAATCCCGCCGCTCGCGGCGGCGCTTCGAGATCGCAAATGTCAGCCCTGCATCAACAGGGGTGATGGTCTCATCCAGCTCATGCCCCCATAATGGAAGCCCTGCCTCTATCCGCAAGGTATCGCGCGCGCCCAGCCCTGCCAGCGTCACCGCATCATGGCTGGCCAGCGTTTCTGCCAGTTCGGTTGCGTCTTTGGCGGCAAGCGAAATTTCAAACCCGTCTTCGCCTGTATAGCCAGAGCGCATCACCATACAGTCAATGCCGGCAATCTGTGCATGGCAAAGCTGCATAAAATATAATCCTGAGAGATTGGCCCCCAGCGAGGCCAGCACGGTTTCTGCCTGTGGCCCCTGAAGTGCCAGTAAGGCGCAATCATCTTTAACGCTCATCAAGGTGTCGCTATCAAGATTAGCGTTAAGAAAGGCAATATCATGTTCGGCGCGACCAGCATTGACCACTAGCCGCAATCTGCCATCCAGCCGTGATATAATCAGATCATCCAGAACCCCGCCTGTCTCATTCAGAAAAACAGAATAGCGCATCGTGCCTTCTGCTACTAACGACAGGTCTGTCGGGGTAATACGTTCAAGCATCCTGTCTGCTGTTTCGCCATCAAGCGTAATTTGCGCCATATGCGATACATCAAACAGACCAGCGGAATTTCTGGTAGCCAGATGTTCTGCCTTGATGCCTGTATCATATTGCACAGGCATGTCCCAGCCGGCAAAAGGCACCATTCTGGCCTGATGTGCCAGATGAAATTCATGTAACGGAGTGTGACGTTGGCTCAAAAATCTCTCCTATCGTTCAGAACATAGCGCACCACCCCATCAATTGATGAGGTCATGCCCCCTCTGTCCTGAAACCTGAGAGATTTTAACCAGCTTGCCTCACCTCGATTTCACGTGATGAGTGTAACCTGATCTGTCCCCGTCGGTGGGTGAAACCTCACCACTTTCCAGAGCGCTCACATTTGGGAGTACGGTTACCTGAGAGTTTTCAGGGCGTTTGCTCCTTCGGTGGACAGCCTGTTTCCAGTTGTCATGGCTTGATGGTAACCGCTTAATTTTGGCTGTTACCATTATATGCCAGTGCTGTCTCTCTCCCCCCAAATGGCTAGAGCAATTATAGGTTACAATGTTTTACAGATGATGACAAGCATACAAATTAGCATTCATTACTGCCTGTACGGACAGATGCCATATCTTCGTCTATATCGCTGGTACCAGCTGACATATCTGGCTACAGGCTGAAGACAGGTGAGGCTTGCAGAGGCTGGCTGAATTACAGTATAGAAAACAGCCAATCTGTGGTTGGCAGTGACGTGATTATATGTCAGCCTAATTACAAAATCCGATAACGGTGGCGGTGTCTAGATAAAGAGGGTTTAGAATGCTTAAAATAGGGCTGTTAGGCGCAGGGCGCATTGGTCAGGTTCACGCGGCTGCGATTTCGGCTCATCCAGATAGTGTGCTTGCGGCTGTGTCAGATGTGTATGTGCCGGCAGCAGAAGCGTTGGCCACACCATATGATGCTGCGGTCAAAAGTTCAGATGAGATTATCGCTGATAGCGCGATTGATGCTGTGCTGGTAGCCACCTCAACCGATACCCATTCTGATTTGATCGAGGCGGCAACCCGTGCAGGCAAGGCTGTGTTATGCGAGAAACCTGTTGATTTGTCATTGGCGCGTGCGCGGGTGTGTCTGGCGAATGCAGAACAGACAGGCCAGCCAGTGATGGTTGGCTTTAACCGCCGTTTTGATCCAAATTTTGCACTGATAAAAGCGGGTCTTGCTGCAGGGGAGATTGGCAAGGCTGAGCTGTTGTCTATCACATCATTTGATCCGGCCCCGCCGCCAGTCTCTTACATCAAGGTCTCTGGCGGGTTGTTTCGTGATATGATGATCCATGATTTTGATATGGCAAATTTTATCATGGGTGAAGCACCTGTAAGCATATCTGCGACAGGCTCTTGTGTGGTTGACCCTGAGATTGGGGCGGCAGGCGATATTGATACAGCGATTGTGACCTTGACCTATGCAGATGGGAAGCTGGCAGTGATCAAGAACAGCCGCCGCGCAGGCTATGGCTATGATCAGCGTCTGGAGGTGCTGGGCGCAGACGGGTTGCTGCAAGCTAATAATATGCTGGAAAGCAGTGTTGTGAAGTCTACAATAGATGGTGTTGTCAGTGCCAAGCCAACCTATTTTTTCTTGGAGCGCTATATGCCAGCCTATCGGGCGGAATGGGCTGCGTTTGTTGAGGCTATGCAGGCAAATAATCCCATGCCTGTAACGCTGGAAGATGGGGTGCAGGCGCTGGCAATGGCAGAAGCTGCCAAACAATCTTTGGATACAGGCAAGCCTGTAGCGCTGGCAGATGTCTAAACCGCTTGACCTTATCACCATAGGCAGGTCGTCTGTTGATCTGTATGGCGCGCAGATAGGCGGGCCACTTGAGGATATGCGCAGCTTTGATAAATATATCGGCGGCAGCCCCACAAATATTGCGTGTGGAACAGCACGGCTAGGTCTGAAATCAGCTGTAATCACAGCCGTAGGTGATGAGCATATGGGACGATTTATCCGAGAGGAACTTGTCCGTGAAGGTGTGGATGTAAGGGGGGTGAAAACAGACACTGAGCGCCTGACAGCGCTGGTTTTGCTGGGGATACGTGATCAGGAACAGTTTCCGCTTATTTTCTATCGCGAAAACTGCGCAGATATGGGGCTTTCAGTTGAAGATATTGACCCTGACTTTATTCGTGAAGCCCGCGCCGTTATTGCCACAGGCACCCATCTGAGCCATCCACAGGTAGAGGCCGCCACCCTGAAAGCCCTGAGCATCGCCCGTGAGGCAGGCATGCGTACCGCCCTTGATATCGACTACCGCCCAAATCTGTGGGGCGTTGCCGGTCATGGCGATGGGGAAAGCCGGTTTGTTGAATCAGCTAATGTTACTGAAAAGCTGCAATCTACGCTTCATCTATTTGATCTGATTGTCGGCACAGAAGAAGAATTTCATATCGCAGGCGGTAGCACAGATACACTCTTAGCTCTTCGGGCTGTGCGTGCTGTTACCACGGCAACATTGGTCTGCAAGCGCGGGGCGCAAGGCGCGGTTGTCTTTGAAGATGAAATTGGCAACAGTCTTGATGACGGCCAGACAGGCCCCGGTTTTGCGATTGAGGTATTTAATGTGCTGGGCGCAGGGGACGGCTTTATGTCTGGTCTGCTGAAAGGCTGGCTAGACGGGGAAGACTGGCCGACTGCATTGAAATATGCCAATGCGTGCGGCGCTTTTGCAGTCAGCCGTCATGGTTGCACACCTGCCTATCCGTCATGGGCTGAGCTGTGTTTCTTTTTTGACTATAAAATAAAGAGGCCGGATTTGCGTAATGATGCCGTTCTGGAGCAGGTGCATTGGGCCACCAACCGTCATCTCAGCTGGCCTGAATTACGGGTGTTTGCTTTTGATCATCGTAGCCAGATGGAAGCGCTGGCAGGTGCAACGCCCAAGAAAATTGGCCAGTTTAAAGAACTGTGTTTGCAGGCTACCCAAGCGGTTGCAGATGGCAAGGCTGGCTATGGGTTTTTATGTGATAGTCGTTTGGGGCAAAATGCCCTGTTCCGTTCGGCAGACACCGGATTATGGACTGGCCGACCCGTAGAATGGCCAGGCTCACGGCCGCTAGAGCTGGAACCTGAATTAGGTTCTGACTTTGGCGGGCTGTCTGAATGGCCACGTGACCAGGTGGTCAAAGTGCTGTGTTTCTGTCATCCAGATGATGATGCGGCTTTATGGAAGTCGCAAATCCATACTATCAGGCGGCTGTTTGAAGCGTGTCGGCGAAACCATCTTGAATTTCTGCTGGAGGCTATCTCGTCAAAGGCTGGGCCTGTGGATGATGATACATCTGCTATGGTGATTCAGCGCTTCTATGATGAGGGGATTTATCCGGACTGGTGGAAGCTGGAACCGCTATTGACAGATGCTGCGTGGCAGCGTGTGATTGGTGCGATTGAGCGTAATGATCAGTTCACCCGCGGTATTGTTATTCTGGGGCTTGGTGAGAGCGAAGAAAAACTGGCTGAGAGCTTTGCGGTAGCCGCACGCTATCCTCTGGTAAAAGGCTTTGCTGTGGGGCGAACCATTTTTGCCAAAAGCGCGGCAGCTTGGATGGTAGGCGAGTTGACAGATGAACAGGCGATTGCTGACATGGCAGAAAACTATCAGCGTCTATGCAATTTGTGGGATGATGCGCGCGCCACACAATCCGGCTAGTGCCTATCAGGCATTGATACAGGAGAATACCAGAATGAAAATGGCTATTTCTATCGGATTTGTGGTCGCAGGGCTGCTGGTATCCTCATGGGTTATGGATGTCTATGGCACCGCCGCAGGGCTTGTGATAGCGGTTATTCTGGGCATAAATTATTTTTTCCTAATGCGCAAACTTAGATAAAATTCCTGAATTCAGACTAGAAACTTGATCGATTCATTATCTGGTAAATCAAACAAGCCTTAAATGAGCCTTCTAAAATTTTTGTAAATGTTAACAAATTCATGACGTTCTTACAGCTTTGAGGTTCAGCAAGGCGCGTCAAATGTATAGATTTGCAAAATCGCTTTTTTTGACAACAATTACACTTTACTTAATGTCAGCCATTGCTTTTCCTGCAGAGGCTATAGACATCGATATGTCTGGAGCTACGACTCCTGATGAGTCCGCCGTCAGCCAAACCATTCCAGTTTTCTTGTCGTCTGCACATAGTTCCTCTATCACTGTGAATTACAACATTGCAGATGACACGGCAATTGAAGGCGCCGATTACACCGATAACACTTCTGGAACACTGGTTTTCGCTGCAGGCGAGACTGTGAAAAGCATTAATATACCAAT
>WTJO01000214.1 GCA_011524805.1 Alphaproteobacteria bacterium | reverse complement strand
CCCCAACCTGCTGATTAGAAGTCAGCTGCTCTATCCAGTTGAGCTACGGAGCCATATTTCATAAATCAGGCCATAATGCTGGCATGTGGCCTAATTCGAGCAGACCATAGAAGATCGCGCATCGTAATACAAATAAAATTTACGGACTGGTGAATTTTAGGTGCCGGTTAATGTGTCCAGCTAAACACCCTGTCAGAGGCAAAATTATCAGCATAGGCGCGTGGTCTTGGCCTGCGTGATTTTGGCTCTGCAAGTCGGTAATCGATGTTGCGTGCCTCGCAATACTCTATTGCCGCCTGTTTTGTCTGAAAAGACAGCTTTACCTGACGGGCAGTATCCGCAGAAGACTGCCAGCCCATAAGCGGTTCGGGCGCTACCTTGTGGCTTCGCGGAAATTCGACAACCCATTTTTTAGATTTGCCCCTGCCTGACTGCATGGCGGTTTTTGCCGGCTGGTGAATAAGCGCTTTTCCCATCGTTTTTCCTACCTGTTCGTTCCCTAAGCGTGCCTGAAGTTATTCGTCACACCTCTTTTACGACAAAATCCGGCAAAGCTCAATCACAAGCATGCCTCCATCTCGCCGCGTAATCGCCAGAGAGTTGAGTCTTCTGGCCGCTCGACCATATCGGCTGTGATTATCTGCCCCTGCCTGACATCACAGACCAGCCTGTTCTCTGCCGCCATATAATAGGGCAATGCTCCGGATGTGCCTATTTTCGCGGCATCTCTCAACTGAGGCGTTAGGCCGGCAATTTCGTGATGATGATGGTCTGTGATGGCCAGCACCTCGCCTGCCTGCCAGTCGCGCGCCGCCACCGCATGCAGATCAACATGATGACCGATATGCTGGCTGCCTGTGGGCTGGTCAAGCCAGACAGTTGACATGATAGAAATGGGTGCCTCCAGACCCAAAAGATGAGAGGGGTTATATAACAGCCCGCGCCTGCCATCTGTGCTAACGCAAATGCCTTTTTCGGCCAGCACCTCCCAGCTTGCATCATTTTCGGTATCCACAATCACAAATACACCGCCGCCAAAGCTTTGCTCATCTATCCTGCGCATACAGTTAAATACGTCAATTACGCCTGTATGCCCCAGAATGCCGCCATCTGATGTGTCTGCCATCACGTCACATAGCTCGATGGTTTTGGCATGCGGCGCATGAAAGCCCGGCGTATCAGGACGCAACGCTGTGTGATTACACACAATGCCCATCTCGCATAGATCAGGCACAGTACGTTGCGGGAAACAGCTCAATGCCTCTGCCCGGATGCGCACATCATCTGCCATATTGCCTGTGCCCTGCCAGAGCCTGTCAAACTGGTCAATTATCTGTGTCTGGCCGCGCCAGCTTACTGTTTTTCCGGCCGGATCAAACACAAAATCATATTCACTTGATTTGCCAGCCGCAATTACCTTCATGCCAAGCGTCTCAACCCATGAAATTAGTGCAATAAGCAGGCTTGGCTGGTCGCCATGTGCCGGCGTAACATGCACCCCTGCCGCCTTTGCTTTTTGATGCAGATATGGGCCGATGACAATATCTGCTTCCTTGGTGATCATGGCCAGATGAAAGCCGCAATCAAGCGCAGTTTCTGCAACTTGTGCGGCAGCTTCAGGATTACCTGTTGCCTCAACCACACAATCCAGCGCCAGCCCTTTGATGATGGAAAAGTCATCTGTGACGACCTTTGCCCCTGACTGTAGCGCGGTGCTGGCCTGTTTTGTGCTGTCGGCATAGGCAATATTGTCCGCCTCCGCCCCGCTTGCCAGCAATGCGGCCTTGGCGCGTTCAGGGTCAATATCGCAGACAAAATCAACATTGAAATGCGGAATTCTGGATGACTGGCGGATAAAGGTTTCGCCAAACTGTCCTGCGCCGATTAGGGCTGTATGTATCTGCCTGTCATGAAACGAGGCAAAGAGATTATGGTAATTCATTTACTGACCAATCCGTCTTTGAGCAGACAATCTATAAGGCGCATTTGCCGCCCCAAACCCTGTATATCCTGCCTTGCGCTGTACAAATTCAAAGAACAGCCCTGTATCCTGCAAATGGCAGTATAAATGCAGAAACTGCCCATATTCATCTTCATCATATAATATATGATGCTGTTTTAATGACTGGCAAAACGGGGCTTCAAGGCCGAATTTGGCCTGAATATCGTCATAATAATTATCTGTCTGGGACAGAATGGGCAGGCCTGCCTGTTCAATATTTCTGGCAATTTCAAACATATCATCTACCGAAAAGGCAATATGCTGGACATTTGCGCCCGGACTATCATTCAGAAACTGGCTGGCACGGGTATTTGACGCATCACTGCCATTCAAGGTAAAGCGCAACCTGCCCTGCCCGTCACTCAAGACCTGACTTTTGATAATGCCGTCAGGATCAACCACATCAACAATCGGTGATTTTTGCAGGTTAAACACAGAGGTATAAAATAACGTCCAGCTAAGCATCTGGTCATATCTCATTGTCTGGGCGATATGGTCAATGCCTGCAAGCAAAGGCGTGACAGACAAATGGCTATGCCCGTCTGGCAGGATAAAATCATCTATCCAGCCTGTCTTTGCATCAATAAAGCGGATAATGCTGTCATTCACTCCCGAAATGGCCGGAAATTCAGCCTCATCATTTTGTGTATAGCTGTCCAGCACCTCAGCCCCCAGCCCTTTAGCACGCGCCAGTGCCCTATCGGCATCATCTACCTCAAGCGCAAGCTCGCTAACCACCAGCCCAGTTTCATGAAGCTGGCCTGCCCCTATATATCTTTTGTCATAATTCAGCAGAATATTCAGCCCTGCCTGTTCAAACCTGTCCACCTGTTTAGATTTGTGACTGCCCATATGCTGAAAGCCAATCGCCGCCAGAAATGAAGCATAATAATCCCGCTTCTCAGGCATGATCGCACATTCAATATAGCTGGTACCCTGCGGCGATATCGCAGGCGGCAAACGCAGAGCTGGCTGACCAGACTCAGGTATGCTTTCGGCTATCTGGTCAACCAGATTGACAAGTGAACGATGCCCGTCTTTTGCTACCATCAATGTATCACTGCGCCTGAACTGGTCATTGAATATTTCCAGCGATATAGGCCCATCATAGCCGGTTGCCGCCACAGCCTGCATAAATCGCTGAATATCCAGATCACCTTCGCCCGGCATGTTTCTGAAATGTCTGGATAAATACAGATAGTCCATATTAATATCAGGCGCATCTGCAAGCTGCACAAAAAAGATTTTATCCCCCGGAATTGAGCGGATAGATTCGGTATCTATGCCCCTGACAAGGGTGTGATAGCTATCCAGAATAAGCCCGATATTGGGGTGATTGGCACGCCTGACAATCTCCCATGCATCCCTATGATCAAAAATAAATCTTCCCCATGCCAGCGCCTCATAACCTACCTTTACGCCGAATGTTTGTGCAATCTCGCCTAGTTCGGCAAAGTCATCTGCGCATCTGTCTATGCCCCCAAGCGCCTCGGGATGCACCGATGAGCATATCAGAATACGCTCGCAGCCAAGCTGGTTCATGGTTTCAAATTTATATTTTGCACGTGAGAATGCCCGCTCCCGCAACACCCCTTTTGGCAAGCCTTCAAAATCGCGAAAAGGCTGGAACAGCATCACCTCAAGCCCGTGATCAGCTATCATATGCTTTGTCTGGGCAGGGTTCATATCAAAGCCGATAAAATCCTGCTCGAAAATTTCAATGCCTGTAAAGCCGGCCGCCTCTATTGCCGCCAGTTTTTCAGACAAATCACCAGACAGACATACTGTGGCGATAGATGTATCAAATATGCTCACCCGTCCCTCATTAATATGTGATGCAGTGTAATACTGGCACAGTCGCGACAGCTTATAAATAGCTATTTCGGGATCATGCCTCCTCCCCCCTCTTGTGTTTATTTGCATTCAGGCAGTAAGCTAGGGCTATATTCGTCCATCACAGGAGAGATTATGAGCCAGCTCAATAGAATTATTGTCCAGCTTCAATGCCGGCCGGGAACCGCCTATAGGGTTGCAGACGAAATTCATGAACGCGAGATTGTGTCAGAAATTTATTCTACCAGTGGCGAGTGGGATTTGCTGTTGATCATCAATGTGCCCGCTGGCGAAGATATCGGCAAATATGTCAATGAACATATACTGAATATTGACAGCATTAACAGATCGCTCACAACCCTGACCTTTGCCAGCTTCTAGACAGCAAGACAGGATATAGATAAAAGATACAAAGCCCATAACACAGACACAGGAGGGCATAGATGGATGGCGAAAGCTTTGGTGGCGGCGGTCAGCGCAATGTGCTTGGCGGCGTGTTAATCACCTGTTCTGTTGACCCGATGACAGGGTTCTATCGAGATGGATGCTGTAATACCGGCATGGAAGATGCCGGCTCTCACACTGTCTGCGCTGTGATGAATGATGATTTTCTGGCTTTTAGCAAGGCCTCTGGCAATGATTTATCAACCCCCCGCCCCGAATTTGGCTTTGACGGGCTGAAAGCTGGCGATTACTGGTGCCTGTGCGCGGCCAGATGGGAGCAGGCACGTCAGGCAGGTCTTGC
>WTJO01000165.1 GCA_011524805.1 Alphaproteobacteria bacterium | reverse complement strand
GATGTGAGGGGTGTTTATACGCTGGCTGTTGCTTTAGGTCAAGCATAAATTTTTCATCAAAATATAAAAAACACAATAATTACAATAAGTAATGAATACGGTATTATTTTACCGTATTCATTTGCGCCGTGCCTGTACACAATTTTTACCTATTCGGGCAGAATAGCACTCTGCAATGCAGAAAATCGGCTAGCGGGCACCCCAAATTGCTGAATAAAATTGACCTTGCTAGCCGGTTATTCGTATAAGCAATACACATTTTAACACCTATGGGAATTTTTGCTTCATGATTGTGCTGATTGATAATTATGACAGCTTTACATGGAATTTGTGGCATTTTCTGTCTGATCTTGGTGCCGAAGTAACCACTATCCGGAACGATGCCATGACCGCAGAACAGGTTATGTCGCTTAACCCGTCGGGGATTGTGCTGTCACCGGGGCCGGGTGTGCCTTCACAGGCAGGGATAATAGAAGATGTCATAAGGCTAGCTGCTGGCAAACTGCCTTTGCTTGGCGTATGTCTGGGGCATCAGGCTATCTGCACGGCCTTTGGCGGTACGATTACCCATTTTAGCCCGCCGATGCATGGCAAATTATCGCGCATTACCCATAATGGCGCTGGTATTTTTGATGGGCTGGAACAGGGATTTGTGGTCACACGCTATCATTCGCTTGTTGCAGAAGCCGAATCCCTTCCGGACTGTCTGGAAGCTGTTGCTTTTACTCAGGCTGATGCAGATAACAGAAAAATTATGGCGATACGTCATAAAGAGCATGACATTTATGGTGTCCAGTTTCATCCTGAATCTATCGCATCGGCACAAGGCTATCGATTATTGCGTGCCTTTCTTGCAACAACAGGACAAAATGAATTTCCATCTGATGCCAAAATGGCCGAGCTTGAGAACCAGCTTATTGCCCTAGATATATTATTTCCGGATCAAGTCCATGTCTGATACGCTTCACGCCCTTTCATCCAGCATTATAGATGGTCAACAGCTTAGCTTTGCCCAGATGCAGACTGCCTTTGACGAAATTATGGAAGGCAAGGCCAGCCCTGTTCAGCTAAGCTGTTTTCTGATTGCGCTGAAGATGCGGGGCGAGACCCCTGTAGACATAGCAGCCGGCGCCTCGGTACTTCGGCAAAAAGCCACCATCCTTGAAGATGCGCCAGAAGATGCAATTGATATTGTTGGTACAGGTGGTGACGGGCTTGGCACCTTCAATATCTCGACCGCTGCAAGTTTTGTTGTTGCTGGTGGCGGCGTTAGCGTGGCCAAACATGGCAATAAGGCTGTGTCATCCAAAAGCGGTGCCGCAGATGTGTTAAGCGCACTTGGCATTGATGTGAACTGCCCCTTTGAAAATGTATCAGCCGCGTTGCATCAGGCGCGTATTGCCTTTCTGATGGCACCAAGACATCATGCGGCAATGCGCCATGTTGGTCCTATCCGTGCAGAGCTTAAGCTGAGAACGATCTTTAATCTGCTTGGCCCTTTGTCAAACCCTGCGCTTGTCAGCCGGATTATGGTGGGCGTCTTTGACAGTGTCTGGTCACAACCATTTGCCGAAGCGCTGAAAACACTTGATACCCAATATGCATGGATTGTGCATGGCTCAGATGGTCTGGATGAACTAAGCACCACGGGCGATAATCATGTTGTACAGCTTAGGGATGGCGAGATTTCCGAACTGACCATCCATCCTGACGATATTGGTCTGCCAGTGGCAAAGATTGATGATCTGGTTGGTGGTACGCCTGAGCAAAATGCAGCTGCCTTGCGTGAAATGCTGGGCGGTGCCAAAAATGCCTATCGTGATATTGTTGTGCTGAATGCCGCAGGTGCCTTTGTGGCAACCGGCCATGAGACTGACCTGAACACCGCGGCCGAACGCGCAATTGAATCAATTGATTCAGGTGCTGCACTGAACGCGCTGGACAGGCTTGTCCAGATTACCACTGACCATAGCTAGGAAGCGCCATGTCTGACGTTCTTGACAAGATTATCACAGGAAAGCGCGAAGAGGTTCATGCGCTGGCATCGCGCTACAGCTTTGCTGATCTGGGTGAGCTGGCACAGTCGGCGACTGCGCCACGCGGGTTTACACAGGCGCTGAGATCAGCCTCACAAACAGGCTATGGGCTTATTGCCGAATTGAAAAAAGCCTCACCCTCAAAAGGGCTTATCCGCGCCGAATTTGACCCGCCATCTCTTGCTTCGGCCTACGAGACAGGCGGGGCAAGCTGTCTGTCGGTACTCACAGACACGCCGTGGTTCCAAGGAGATGATCTATATCTGGCACAGGCACGCAATGCAGTGTCTATCCCCGTCCTGCGCAAAGATTTTATGATTGACCCGCTTCAGATTGTCCAGTCTCGCGCGCTAGGTGCAGATTGCATTCTGCTGATTATGGCAGCACTGTCAGATGCTCAGGCATTAGAGCTTGAAGCAGCCGCCCATGAGCTGGGTATGGATGTGCTGATAGAGGTGCATGATATTTCAGAACTTGAACGTGCATGTATGCTAAGCTCGCCCATGATGGGCATAAATAACCGCAATCTTAAAACAATGGAGATTTCGCTTGAAGTAGGGCGCGATATGTTGCCCCGTCTGCCAGATGACAGAATAGCTGTGGCAGAGAGCGGATTGTTCGCGCCTGCTGATTTGCGCTATATGGCTGAAGCAGGGGCACGCTGTTTTCTGATTGGGGAATCACTTATGCGGCAGAAAGATGTGGCCAGTGCAACAGCAACAATACTTGCAGACCCCCTGCCCGCATCCAGAATAGCCTGAGGAGCATTTCAGATATGAGCGGTCTTACCCATTTTGACAAGGACGGCAGAGCCCATATGGTGAATGTCGGGGAAAAGGCAGACACAAAGCGGATAGCGATTGCATGTGGCTTTGTATCAATGTCGGCAGATACCATCACCACCATCACCAGCAAAGCCCTGTCTAAGGGAGATGTCATGCAGGTTGCCGAGCTGGCTGGCATTATGGGCGCAAAACATACATCCCAGCTGATCCCGCTATGCCATCCGCTAGGACTTGACCATGTATCGGTCACGCTGGCAATAGACGAAGATAGAGGCGGCATCGAAATATCTGCCGAATGTCATATCACTGGTAAAACTGGCGTTGAGATGGAAGCACTTACAGCTGTGAGCGTAACTGCGCTAACCATCTATGATATGTGCAAGGCTGTCGACAAGGCGATGATCATCTCTGATATAAAACTGGTTTATAAGGCAGGCGGCAAGTCCGGAACCTATGATGTCAGATAAGCCCCCGCCATTAATGGCGGTAGAAGATGCATTAGCCCATATTCTGGACGCGCTTCATCAAACTGAATCTGAAATAATCTCTATCAATGATGCGGCCGGCAGGGTTCTGGCAGAAGATATTGTGGCAAGATATAGTCACCCCCGGCATGCAATCTCGGCCATGGATGGATATGCTGTAGCGGTATCTGATGCGCCGATAGACGTAAGCACACCGCTAGAGGTAATTGGTGAGGCGGCGGCCGGCCATATTTTTTCAGGCACTGTTTTGGCAGGTCAGGCCGTGCGCATTTTCACCGGCGCCTATATGCCGCAAGGTAGTAATGCTGTGCTTATTCAGGAAGATGCAGACCTAAAAGATGGTTTTGTTCTGCCCACAGAAGCTATTAAGACTGGCCAATTTGTGCGGCCAGCCGGACTTGATTTTGAACAGGGGGATGTCATCGCCAAGGCCGGCGACGTGCTGAATGCACGCAGATGGGCGCTTGTCGGCCTGTCCGGCAACGCAGAGATAGCTGTCAGAAAACGTCCGCTTGTAGCGCTTCTGTCTAGCGGGGATGAACTGGTATCAGCTGGAAGTCAGCCAGAAGCAGGACAGCTTATCAATTCAAACAGCCTGTATCTTCGCCAGCTTATAGATGCCTCTGGTGGCACGGCCATAGATCTGGGCATTATCGCAGATAAGGCTGGGGCACTGACACAGACGCTTGATAGGGCGCGCAAAGCGGGGTATTCATTTGATCTGATTATATCGACAGGCGGTGCTTCGGTCGGCAACCATGATCATATTCATGGCGATTTACAGGATGCTAGTGATACCGCCCTTACCTTCTGGAAAATTGCCATGCGGCCGGGAAAGCCTGTATTATTCGCCAACTGGCAGGGCACGGCTTTTATTGGCCTGCCGGGCAATCCTGTATCTGCGGGCGTTTGCGGGCTTGTATTTATCATGCCGGCATTACGGAAATTGCTAGGCCAGCCGGCAATACAGGAAACGCATACTGCCTATCTGTCGAACGCATTGCCTGAAAATGACAAACGGCAGGATTATCTGCGTGCCCGAATAGAAGAAGATAATACTGGCAAACGATTTGTCGAAACATTGAACAGGCAGGATTCATCCATGCTTAATATGTTTACACAGGCAGATGTGCTGATCATCAGACCGCCTTTTGCGCCTCCTGCCGGATCAGGTGAACAGGTTCAGATACTGACCATTCCTGGTCAGATATAACCCCCTGAGATATCCGAACTATTCTTACTACCTGATAAATATTCTTGATTTGTTCTTTTTTATGTTTTAGA
>WTJO01000135.1 GCA_011524805.1 Alphaproteobacteria bacterium | reverse complement strand
AGATGAAGACGCGTCTTGAGGAACATTATCTGACGGCTGTTCGCCCAGCACTTGTCGAAAAATTCGGTTACAAGAACATGCATGAAGTGCCGCGCGTTCAGAAAGTGGTCATTAATATGGGCGTTGGCAGCGCTGTTCGTGATTCAAAGAAGATCGAACATGCTGTAAGCGACATGACAGCCATTTCAGGACAGAAGCCAGTTGTGACCCGTGCAAAGAAGGCAAATGCTGCTTTCAAATTGCGTGAGAACATGGCAATTGGCTGTAAGGTAACATTGCGTTCTGATCGTATGTATGAATTTCTGGACAGGCTGGTCACCGTGGCATTGCCACGTGTACGGGATTTCCGTGGCCTAAATGGAAAAAGCTTTGATGGTGGCGGCAATTACGCCATGGGCATCAAGGAACAGATCGTATTTCCAGAAATTGATTATGACAAAGTTGATGAAGTCCGCGGTATGGACATCATTGTTGTGACATCGGCAAAAACGGATGATGAGGCGCGCGAATTGCTGCGCGGCTTCCAGTTTCCGTTTGTTAATGCATAACTGCCGTCAGCGATAACCGAAAAGGGTAGCTAAATCATGGCAAAGAAAAGTGCTGTAGAAAAAAATAACCGCCGTATCCGCAAGGTGGCTCAGGGTTCAGCCCGCCGCGCCAAACTTCGCGCTATGGCTCGCGATAAATCGCTTAGCCTTGAAGAAAGGTTTGCTGCCAGTGTGAAGCTGGCTAACGAGCCTCGTGATACGTCACGCAGTCGTATCCGTAACAGATGCGGAGTGACTGGTCGTCCTCGCGGCTATTATCGTCATCTAAAAATGTCCCGTATTGCGTTGCGTGATCTGGCCTCATTCGGTCAGGTGCCCGGCGTAGTAAAGTCAAGCTGGTAGAAAAGGAGCGATTACAATGTCTATGAGTGATCCTCTTGGAGATATGATTACACGCATACGCAATGGCCAGTCAGCCCGCAAGGCTGTTGTGTCAAGCCCTGCGTCACGTCTGCGCATGAATGTGCTGGAAGTGCTAAAGCGTGAAGGTTATATTCGTGATTATTCTTCTGTTCAGGTACGTGAAGGTATCTCTGAACTGAAAATTGAGCTGAAATATCACGAAGGTGATCCTGTCATCTCTGAAATTAAGCGCGTATCAACCCCCGGCCGCCGCGTCTATAGCGGTATTAAAAACATGACGAAAGTCTATAACGGGCTTGGTATTGCGATTTTGTCCACACCGCGTGGTGTATTGTCAGATAACGAAGCACGTGTTGCCAATGTTGGCGGCGAAGTGCTGTGCGAAGTATTCTAGGGGAGTTCGGATATGTCTCGAGTAGGTGGATCTCCTATTACTGTGCCAGATGGCGTTACGGTCGCAATCGAAAACGCCCAGCTTACCGCAAAAGGTAGCAAGGGCGAGTTGGTGGTGACATTATCAAAAGATGTTGATGTTGCGCTGGCCGATAATACCGTCACTGTTAGCCCGAAAGGCAAAGACAAGCAGGCGCGGGCAATCTGGGGCACTGTAAGGTCAAATATCAATAACGCTGTTGTCGGCGTATCCACAGGCTTTACCCGCCAGCTTGAAATCAACGGTGTTGGTTACAGAGCGGCGATGCAGGGTAACAAGCTGTCATTGAATCTGGGCTACAGCCATCCTGTGACCATGGATGTGCCAGCCGGACTGACTGTGAGCGTTGATAACAACACAAAAATCGACATTAGCGGCGCAGACAAGCAACTGCTTGGCCAGTTTGCCGCCGAAGTGCGTGCAAAACGTCCACCAGAGCCATTTAAGGGCAAGGGCGTGAAATATGCTGATGAGTATATTGTACGCAAAGAAGGTAAGAAGAAGTAGGGGATAGCACGATGCTGAGCGCACAACAAATTTTTGAAAGACGTAGAGCACGCAACCGTACAAGCCTTCGCAAGGTGGCTAATGGTAAGCCGCGTCTGTCTATTCACCGCAGCTCCAAACATATTTACGCCCAGATCATTGATGATAAAGCTGGTACGACTCTGGCTGCGGCATCTACCTTGGACGGTGATTTCAAGAAAGCTGGTAAAACAGGTGCCGATATGGCCGCCGCCTCTGCAATCGGAAAGATGGTTGCTGAGCGCGCTGTTAAAGCTGGCGTGAAAACTGTAGTTTTTGACCGTGGTGGATTTTTGTTCCACGGCCGGGTAAAGGCGCTTGCAGAAGCTGCAAGAGAAGCCGGCCTCGAATTTTAAGAAGGAGCATCTTAAATGGCACGGAATAACGATAAATCAGATCAGAATTTTCAGCGCGAAGAGCCTGAACTGATCGAAAAGCTGGTTGGCATTAACCGCGTAGCCAAGGTGGTGAAGGGCGGACGCCGTTTCGGCTTTGCTGCGCTGGTTGTGGTTGGTGACGGTAAAGGCCGCGTTGGCTTTGGTACAGGCAAGGCAAAAGAAGTGCCTGAAGCCATCCGCAAGGCGACAGAAGATGCCAAGCGTTCAATGGTACGTGTACCGCTTCGCGAAGGCCGCACACTGCATCACGATATCACTGGGCGTTATGGGGCTGGCCGTGTTCAGTTGCGCGCCGCACCATCTGGTACAGGTATTATTGCTGGTGGCCCGATGCGTGCTGTCTTTGAAGCGCTGGGTGTTCAGGATGTGGTGGCGAAATCTATCGGCACCTCTAACCCGCATAACATGATAAAGGCAACATTTGCTGCCATGGCGCGTATTCAGGCACCTAGATCGGTTGCCACAAAGCGCGGTATGAAGGTTGCTGACGTATTTGGCAAATCTGCCGAAGCAACAGCCTGATACACGGCATTAGATAAGCATAAGGAACAGGTGAAATGGCAAAAGGCACAATCAAAGTGGTTCAGACCAAAAGTGCTATCGGTCGTGAAGGCTCTCAGCGCAAGACATTAATCGGGCTTGGTCTGAATAAAATCGGCCGCACCCGCGAACTAGAAGATACACCGGCTGTTCGCGGCATGATCAACAAGGTCAAACACCTTGTGCGTGTCGAAGACGCATCTTAGCGCAGCCTATTGAATATCAACTCGCAATAGCGGGCAGGAGCAAGTAGTTATGAAGCTTAACCAGATTAGAGAAAATGAAGGCGCAACACGCAATTCAAAGCGTGTCGGCAGGGGTGTCGGTTCAGGCCGCGGCAAAACCTCAGGCTCAGGTCATAAAGGTCAGAAGGCACGTTCAGGTGTGTCTATCAATGGCTTTGAAGGCGGCCAGATGCCAATTAATCGCCGTCTGCCAAAGCGTGGCTTTAATAATATTTTCCGCAAAAACTATGTCGAAGTAAATCTGGGTCGTATCCAGACCGCTCTTGATGCTGGCAAGCTGGATAAAAAAGCTGCGATTACAGCAGACGCGCTTGTGGCCGCAGGGGTTATCAGACGCGAGCGTGATGGCGTGCGTATTCTGGCCAAAGGCACCCTGAAGGACAAAGTTGAAATTCATGCCTCTGGCGCATCAAAAGCAGCTCAGGAAGCTGTTGCCGCATCTGGTGGAAGCATTGTGCTAAGCCAGCCAGCAGGCACAAGCGAATAAGGTTAGGCTTCTATGGCTCAGGCGACATCAGTACAACCGGGATTTGGGCTTGGCGCATTTGCCAAGGCAGATGACCTGAAAAAGCGTCTACTGTTTACAGTGGGCGCGCTGATCATTTACCGGCTGGGCACATTTATTCCAATTCCGGGTATTGACCCTGTTGCGCTGTCAGATGTGTTCAGCCAGCAATCTACTGGTATTCTGGGCATGTTTGACATGTTCTCAGGTGGCGCGCTTGGCCGTATGACCATTTTTGCGCTGAATATCATGCCCTATATCACCGCATCTATTATCATGCAGCTTATGACCGCTATTGTGCCGTCTTTAGAAGCGATGAAAAAAGATGGTGAAGCTGGTCGTAAACAGATTAACCAGTATACACGCTATCTGACAGTCTTGCTGGCCACGGTTCAGGGCTATGGCATTGCTGTTGCGCTTGAAGCTGCGGGTGGTGTGGTTACAGACCCCGGCCTGTTTTTCAGAGTAACTACCGTGATTACCCTTGTGGGCGGTACGTTATTCCTGATGTGGCTAGGTGAGCAGATTACCGCCAGAGGCGTTGGTAATGGCATCTCGCTAATCATCTTTAGCGGCATTATTGCCGAAGTGCCTAGTGCACTTGCCGGAACGCTTGAGTTAGGCCGCACCGGCGCGCTTTCAGCATTGCTGATTGTAGGCGTATTTGTAATGGCTGTTGCTGTTATCGCCTTTATTGTATTTATCGAGCGGTCTCTGCGCAAGGTGCTTATCCAGTATCCAAAGCGACAGCATGGCAACAAGGTATTTGGGGGCGAAGCACAGCATCTGCCGCTAAAAATCAATGTGCCGGGTGTTATCCCGCCCATCTTTGCATCATCACTGCTTTTGATGCCTATTTCGATTATTAATCTGACCGGCTCGCAATCTGGTGGTGCTGACTGGCTAGTTGCGCTAAATGCCATGCTAGGCCGTGGTCAGCCGCTATATCTGGCAATTTACATCGGCCTGATCGTGTTTTTTGCCTTTTTCTATACCGCAATTGTATTTAACCCGAGTGATACAGCAGAGAATCTACGCCGCAATGGCGGCTATGTGCCGGGTATCAGACCTGGGCAGGCAACTGCAGATTATCTGGATTATGTACTGACCCGTCTGACTGTGCTTGGTGCTGCCTATCTGTCTGCTGTTTGTATCCTGCCTGAAATTCTTATTAGTCAGTATGCATTGCCATTCTATTTCGGTGGTACATCTCTGTTGATTGTCGTGACAGTTACGCTGGATACGGTTAGCCAGATTCAGTCTCATCTGATGGCGCATCAATATGAAGGGCTGATTAAGAAGTCACGCCTGAAAGGACGCCGCGGATGAATGTGATTCTGTTTGGTCCTCCGGGCGCTGGTAAGGGTACACAGGCGCAAATGCTGGTAAGCGAATTTGGTATGGTTCAGCTATCCACCGGCGATATGTTGCGCGCAGCAATTGCAGCAGAATCCGAGCTTGGGCTTAAGGCGAAATCTATTATGGATGCAGGCCAGCTGGTATCGGATGATATTATGATCGGCATGATCTCAGAGCGTATGGATGCACCAGACTGTGCTAATGGCGTTATTCTAGATGGCTTCCCACGCACGGTTGCGCAGGCAGAGGCGCTTGACCAGATGTTTGCTGACAAGAACATAGCGCTAGATAGCGTAATTGAAATTGCAGTTGATGAAGCGGCATTATTTGCCCGCATCGAAAACAGAGCAGCCGAGACAGGCGGCTCAAGAAGTGATGATAATGCAGAGGTGCTGGCTGAACGGCTAAAGGTATACCATGCCAACACGGCACCGATTCTGCCTTATTACAAGGACAAGAACAAGCTGGTAACAATTGACGGGATGCAGTCAATTGACAAGGTAAGTGAGGATATACGGTCGGTAATGCAGGGCAATACTTGACCTTATGGTGGAAAAGTTTATAATGCGGCACCTTTGTTCTGCATTCGCTAGCGGTGATATTGATAGCGAGAAGACGGGGCGCCTTGAGATGAGAAAAGACAAGGATTTGTCGATAGACAGGAAAAGGAGAGCCCAGTGGCACGTATAGCTGGTGTAAATATTCCTACGAAAAAACGGGTGAAGATTGCCCTGACCTATATTCATGGGATTGGGAATACAAGTGCGCAGGAAATCTGCACAAAGGCAGGTATCGCCGATGACAGGCGGGTAAATGACCTGACTGAGGATGAGCTGGATGTTGTGCGCAACATCATTGATGCTGATTTCCTCGTAGAAGGTGATTTGCGCCGAAAGACATCAATGGATATCAAGCGCTATCTTGATCTTGGCTGTTTGCGCGGATTACGTCATCGCCGCAATCTGCCTGTAAGAGGTCAGCGTACACATACTAATGCCCGTACACGCAAAGGCCCGGCAAAGGCTATTGCAGGCAAGAAGAAATAATCACGGCTAAAGTCAGAGGTAGATATGGCAAAGCAACCTTCTCAAACACGTGTCCGTCGCCGTGAGCGCAAAAATATCACAAACGGCATTGCGCACGTTAATTCCACATTTAACAATACCATGATCACCATCTCGGATGTGCAGGGTAATACCATCTCATGGTCTTCTGCCGGTACGCTAGGATTTAAGGGGTCTCGTAAATCAACCCCGTTCGCAGCCCAGATGGCAGCTGAAGATGCTGGCAAAAAAGCCGCAGAACATGGTGTAAAAAATATTGATGTTGAAGTAAGAGGCCCCGGTTCTGGCCGTGAATCCGCATTGCGCGCATTACAGGCGGTTGGATTTACTGTGACATCTATCAGAGATGTGACACCCATTCCGCATAATGGATGCCGCCCGCGTAAACGTCGCCGCGTGTAATACCGGCAAGGGGGCGCCCATATTGCTGGGCATCTTTCACAGGCTCTGATATTCGGGCTTTCGCCAGCTAGCAGGCTGGTACATATAACGAAGCTGAGGGCGTAAGTTAAGGGATTTGTCCCTATTCCATCGCTCCGGAAAAGTTAAGGAAAACGGCACATGATTGAAAAAAACTGGCAGGAATTACAGAAGCCTGAAACTGTAGAAATTAAGCCATCTGAATATAACCCCCGTCAGGCGGTTATATCGGTTGGCCCGCTTGAGCGTGGCTTCGGGATTACACTTGGAAATTCTTTGCGCCGTATTCTGCTGTCATCTCTTCAGGGTGCTGCGGTTACAGCTATCCAGATTCAGGGTGTTGTGCATGAATTTTCATCAATTCCGGGTGTACGTGAAGACGTAACTGATCTGGTTCTGAATATTAAGGGCATTTCTGTATCCATGGGTGCAGAAGGCAAGAAGCGCCTGCGTCTGGTTGCCGAAGGCCCATGTGTGGTGACTGCCGGCATGATTTCTGAGACCGCTGGTGTCGAAATTATGAATCCTGACCATGTAATTTGTCATGTGGATAAGGGCGGCTCTCTGAACATGGAACTGACTGTTGATTCAGGCAAGGGCTATGTGACCGCTGCGCAGAACCGCTCAGAAGATGATCCGATTGGTCTGGTGCCTGTTGATTCTATCTTCAGCCCGATCAAACAGGTAACCTATACAGTAGAAAATGCACGTGTCGGCCAGCAGACAGATTATGACCGTCTGTTGCTGACGATTGAAACAAACGGGGCGATTAAGCCTGAAGATGCGGTGGCTTTTGCCGCACGTATCATGCAGGACCAGCTTGCACCCTTTATCAACTTTGAAGATCCGCAGACAGAAGCAGATGCTGAAAAGGTTGATCCGTTTCCGTTTAACCGTAACCTGCTTCGCAAGGTGGATGAGCTGGAACTGTCAGTTCGCTCAGCAAACTGCCTGAAGAATGACAATATTGTCTATATTGGCGATCTGGTGCTGAAGACTGAATCAGAAATGTTGCGCACGCCGAATTTTGGTCGTAAATCCTTGAATGAGATCAAGGAA
Organism: Alphaproteobacteria bacterium; assembly: GCA_011524805.1. Taxonomy (GTDB): domain Bacteria; phylum Pseudomonadota; class Alphaproteobacteria; order Puniceispirillales; family Puniceispirillaceae; genus WTJO01. Next base: position 10,560 of record WTJO01000135.1, on the reverse strand, counting down.
GTGCTGAAAGTGATGAATCTGGAACTGGGCATGGACATTGAAGCATGGCCACCAGAAAATATCGAAGAATTGGTAAAACGTCTGGACGAACCGTTTTAAGGTGTCTAGATAGACTATGCAGTGGCATATACCATTATGCCCGCAGGCTAGAGGAGAATGAAATGCGTCATCGTACGTCAGGAAGAAAGCTGAATAGAACATCTCAGCACAGGCAGATGCTTTTCAGAAATATGGCTCAGGCACTAATCAAGCATGAGCAGATTGTAACCACCCTGCCAAAGGCAAAAGAGCTGAGAGGCGTAGTGGAAAAGCTGATTACGCTGGCAAAGCGTGGCGATTTGCATGCCCGCCGTCTGGCACATGCACGTCTGCGCGATGATGCGATAACTGCCAAGCTGTTTGATGTGCTTGGTGAGCGCTATCAGGATCGCAAAGGCGGCTATACACGTGTGCTGAAAGCTGGCTTCCGTTATGGTGATGCCGCGCCTATGGCTGTGATTGAACTGGTCGACCGTGATGAGGATGCGCGCGGTCAGGATTCAGGTCCTGTTCAGGTGCGTGACGATATTGGTGAAGACCAGCAGATGGTTGCCACTGCCTAATCTAAGCCAGATACAGAATGTGCAAAAAGCCGGGCTATATGTCCGGCTTTTCATTTTTTGCCTCAGCGCATTTTTTCAGCCATACTGCCAGCTATGACCAGCATAGATTCAGCCAGACCACTTGCAGATTTGCTTAGACCACAAACTCTTGACGCGTTTGTTGGCCAGCCTCAGATAAAGGACAGGCTGGCAAGTCTGTCGTCATCTTCTGTAATTTTGTGGGGGCCGCCCGGGACAGGCAAAACCACACTTGCGCGGATAATCGGAGCGGAATCTGGCCAGTTCTTTATTGCTATTTCGGCAGTTTTTGACGGTGTACCAGAATTACGGCGTATTTTTTCAGATGCACAGGCGCGCCATGAGCATGGTCAGCAGACGTTGCTATTTGTAGATGAAATTCATCGCTTTAATAAAGCCCAGCAGGATGCGCTTTTGCCGTCAGTTGAATCCGGCATGATTAGGCTGGTAGGGGCAACAACTGAAAACCCGTCTTTTTATTTGAATAATTCACTTCTGTCACGTGCTTAGGTGCTGCTGCTGAAACCCTTACGCAGTGACGAGCTGGAAACTATTCTGCTGCGAGCCGAAAGCTATTTTGAGCAGAAACTCCCGCTTACAGAAGAGGCACGTCACAGAGCAATTGGCATGGCTGATGGGGATGGGCGGTATTTGCTTAATATGGTGGAAATCATCATGTCTGAGCGTAGGGGGGCAGACCAGAAAGGCGCAGATGCGCTGATGGATGATGCCAGTCTGCTAAGCCTGATCTCAAGCCGGATGCTGAATTATGATAAAACTGGGGACGAGCATTATAATCTTATCTCGGCGCTGCATAAATCCTTGAGGGCATCTGACTGTGATGCCGGTCTGTACTGGCTTGCCCGCATGCTTCAGGGCGGTGAGGACCCGCATTATATCTTGCGCAGGCTAACGCGCTTTGCCTCTGAAGATGTGGGGCTGGCAGCACCAGAAGCTGTTTCAAAGGCTATCTCGGCATGGCAGTCATATGAACGGCTTGGCACTCCTGAGGGTGAGCTGGCAATCGCTGAGCTGGTCATTTTCCTTGCGACTGCACCAAAATCAAATTCAGCCTATATGGCGTGGAAAGCGGCCAGCCGTCTAGCTTCAAAAACTGGCGCGGTGGCACCGCCAAAACATATTCTGAATGCCCCGACTACCCTGATGAAAGGGCTTGGATATGGCAAAGGCTATCGCTATGACCATGATGAGCCAGATGGCTTTTCGGCAATGAACTGCTTTCCTGACTCTGTTGGCAGGCCTCAACTTTATACGCCAAAGGAAATTGGCTTTGAGCGTGATATTGCAAAACGGGTTGCCTATTGGAACCGGCGTAGAGAGCAAGGCTCGGAATAGGTCAGATAAATGAGTAACTGTTATGTGCGCCAACCAGATGGATAGAGACCAGACATTTGACTATTTTGTCGGTATTGACTGGTCAGGGGCAAAAGGGATAGCGCATCGCGGTATTTCGGTATTTCTTGCGACCCCCGGCAATCGTGTTCCAGTAAAGATACAGCCACAGCGTGCCCGCCACTGGTCACGTACAGAGGTGCTGGCATATCTTGAAGCACTGTCATCTTCGGGCAGGGTGCTGGCAGGGATTGATTTTGCTTTTGCCCATCCATTTGCCGACTGTCAGGCCTATTTTCCCCATCATGATACGGCGCCGCAGACAGCGCGCGAATTATGGGCGCTTATAGACCAGATAAATCATGGTCAGGACGATTTTTATGGTGGCGGCATCTGGGATGATGACGAATTTGGCGGCTATTATAATGCGCCCTCAGGCAGAAAGGGGCGGTATTTCAGCTCTCGCAGGCGGCAGACAGAGCAGGCGGCAAGAACGATACGTGCGCCAAGCCCTACCTTTAATTGTGTAGGGCCTGCCGGCGTTGGCACAGGTTCGCTGGCCGGCATGCGGATGTTGCATTATCTGGCACAGACAGATGCCCGGATATGGCCATTTATGCCAGACAGAACAGGCGCCAGGCTGACAGTGGCTGAAATTTTCCCAAGCTATTATTTTGCGCAGGCAGGTATCAGGCCGGTGAAGGGCGCGCAGGCACAATCGGACGCGCTTACTGCGGCGCTCGCCTATTTTGGCTCTGAGGGTGTGTCAGATGATTTTATCGCGTTGGGGCCTGATAATGATGATGCCGATGCGCTGGTATCTGCGGCAGCATTGCGCGCAGGCGCGTCCCAGATAGCAGATAGCCTGCCAGCATCCGCCCTGACTGAAGGCTGGATATTCGGGGTTAAATAAGGTAGTGATAATGCCATGACATTAATGATAATTTCAGTTGGTGCAGGTGGCGCATTAGGCGCAATCGCCCGCTATCTTGTTGGCATGGCGATAAGCCATCACCTGCCTAATCACGGATGGCTAGCCACCCTGTCTGTCAATATTGTGGGCTGTTTTGCGATGGGGATTATGGCTGCGATACTGATTGAAAGCCCGTCTGTTTCACCTGCGGTGCGAAGTTTTGTGATGATCGGATTTCTTGGCGCACTGACAACCTTTTCCAGCTTTGCGCTTGATATTCATATTCTGCTAGACAAGCAGGGCTTTATGGCAGGGGCGGGTTATCTGATAACGTCTGTCGGGCTGTCGCTGGCGATGTTTTTTGCCGGCATGTGGCTGTTTCGTGCAGGTAGTGGGCAATAAGATGGTTATAGGTGAGGCGGATAAAGATAGCCGGCTTGACAGATTTTTGCGGCGCAAGCTAGGCAGAATTTCCCAAAGCCATCTGGAAAAGGCTCTGCGTTCCGGACAGATCAGAATTAATGGCGAGAAAAAGAAATCCAATTACAGGCTGGTGGCCGGCGATGAACTGGCAATCGCAGATCAGGCTTATGGATTATTTGTAGCAGATACAGAAGAAAAGCCAGCAAATCAGTCTATTTCGGCTGAAACAGCCTCTGAAGCGCTGGCGAAGATGGAACTGGCACGAAGTGATGACTGGATAGCCTATAATAAGCCCTCAGGGCTGGCTGTTCAGGGCGGCAGTAAAACTTCTATTCATCTTGACGGATATTTGCAGGCAGCATCAGCCATCAGAGCTAAGCTGGTACACCGTATCGACAAGGATACATCAGGTCTGGTGATCGTGGCACGCCATGACGGCGCGGCGCGGCACCTTGCCACTGCCTTCAAAGAACATCTAATTAGAAAATCCTATCTTGCGCTGGTATCCGGCACTCCAGAGCTGTCAGGCACTATATCTGCGCCTTTGCAAAAACAGGGGATTCAGGATAAGCAGAAAATGGTGGTTGATGAGGCCGGTCTGCCAAGCATCACCCATTTTAGGCGGCTGGCATCCCTTGACGGGATAAGCCTTGTTGCTCTTCAGCCTGTGACAGGCAGAACCCACCAGCTGCGCGCCCATATGGCATATATTAATGCACCTATTCTTGGTGATGGCAAATATGGCGGCAGACAGGCACATATTGCGGGCTTTGCAAAACAGCTTCATTTGCATGCCCATTTTATCCGGCTTGTTAAAGCGCAGATATTGACGGCACCCCTGCCAGCGCATATGAAAGACAGCATTGACAGGTTGGGGCTGATGACGGCCGTACCTGATAATATGCCTATTTTCGAAGATAATGCAGAGTAATGAGATTATGGCTAGTGATACCGGACTGAAACTTGTTCTGTTTGATTTTGACGGTACCTTGTGTGACAGCGCCTCAACAATTGTCAGGCTGATGAAGCAGGCTGCTAGTGATATTGATATCGAGTTACCCTCAGAAACCGTTATCAGAGGCAATATCGGTTTTGGTGTTGATCATGTTGCGCTGGAATATGCACAAGGCGATGCCGAAAAGGCAGTTGTCTTGGCTCAACGTTACAGACAGCTATCGCGTGAGACCTATCATCAGCCAGACCCGCCTCTCGATCCGCTATTTGAGGGCGCAACAGACTGTCTTAAAACCCTTGCTGATACAGGCTATCTGTTAGGTGTGGCTACGAATAAATCACGTGCGCCGCTTATTAGCCTGCTTGACCGTCATGATGTTACCAGCTTTTTTGACGTGGTTATGACAGTTGATGATGTGCCAGCCAAACCATCAGGCGAGATGGCAAGGCAGGCGATGAGCCGTACAGGCACAGACAGGCAGAATACGCTTTTGGTGGGGGATACAATAATTGACGGTGGCTGTGCGCAGGATGCGGGGATTGGCTTTATAGGCGTGAGTTGGGGCTATCATCCTGACGAGGCGCTGGTCGAGATAGGCGCGCTAGATATTGCCAGCACATTCGGGGGGCTTCCTGCTCTGATTTCAAAGGCGCTCTCATGATAAAGAAACAGATGAAACGGTTTTATAAAGATGCAAATCTGGTGTCTGACGAGAACGGGTTTGGCGTTAGCCTTGACGGCAGGCGGCTGAAAACGCCTGCGGGAGCCGAATTATCTGTACCTACACAGCTGCTGGCTACAAAAATTGTGGATGAATGGGCAGCTGTTGATGTGCAGATAGAGCCTGCAAAGATGCCGTTTTTTTCAGCAAGCGCGACTGTTATTGACAGGGTGTTCCCCCAGATGCAGACATTGCGGGCAGAACTGGCAGACTATGCCAGAGCCGAGCTGATTTGTTATCGTGCTTCAGATGATGATGCAGAACTGCTTGCCCATCAGCGCCAGCACTGGGATAGCTGGCTTGACTGGATGCAGGAAGAATATCAGATAGGCTTTCACTGCACTCAGGGTATCATGCCCGTAGCCCAGCCAGAGGCGGCGATTGCCAGAGCCGAGGCACTTATGGATGAGGTTGATGGCTGGTCGCTATCTGTTCTGTACCGGTCTGTCCAGCTAAGCAGCTCATTTGTGTTATCTTGGGCATTCTTGCAAGGCAGGCTGGATGCTGGCGCCCTGTTTGAGGCAAGCTGTCTTGATGAGCTGTTTCAGAACCAGAAGTGGGGGCTGGATTATGAAGCAGAAACACGCCAGAATAATATCAGAGCAGAATTACAGGATATCGAAGCCTTTTTTACATGCCTTCGTGCCTGAGAGAGGTCATTGCAGGGAAGAAAGCCCTGCTTTAACGTAACGTATGATGTAATAACGGAGACAGTCATGCAGACTATTCTTGACGAGCTGGAACATCGGCGTGCCAGAGCCCGCAAAGGCGGCGGAGAGGCACGTATTGCCAAACAGCATGAAAAACACAAGCTGACCGCACGTGAGCGTATCGAGTTGCTGGTAGATGACGGATCATTTGAAGAATGGGATATGTTTGTAGAACATCGCTGTCATGATTTCGGCATAGAAAACACCAAAGTACCGGGTGACGGGGTGGTAACCGGTTTTGGCAAGATTGCCGGCCGTCCTGTCTTTATCTATTCTCAGGATTTTACTGTGCTTGGCGGGTCTCTGTCTGAAACCCATGCCGCCAAAATCTGTAAGGTGATGGATCAGGCCATGAAAATTGGTGTGCCTGTGATTGGTCTGAATGATTCAGGCGGTGCCCGTATTCAGGAAGGGGTGGCCTCGCTAGGTGGTTATGCAGAAGTGTTTCAGCGTAATGTGTTGGCTTCGGGCGTGGTGCCGCAAATATCGCTGGTGATGGGACCTTGCGCAGGTGGGGCGGTATATTCGCCAGCCATTACCGATTTTGTTTTCATGGTCGAAGGCTCGTCCTACATGTTTGTGACAGGCCCAGATGTTGTGAAGACAGTCACCCATGAAGATTTGACAGCAGAACAGCTAGGCGGCGCGTCCCAGCATACAAAGACATCTGGCGTGGCACATGGCTCGTTCAAGAATGATGTTGAAATGCTGATGCAGACACGCAAATTGATGAGCTATCTGCCGCTATCAAACCGCGATATGCCACCTCTGACCGAGAGCGCCGAGCCGGCAGACAGGCCATCGCCTGCATTAGACCAGATTATCCCTGATAATCCGAATATGCCCTATGATATGAAGCAGGTAATTGCCGAAATTGTGGATGAGCAGGATTATTTTGAAATTCATAGCCAGTTTGCGGCCAATATTATTTGCTGTCTTGCGCGGATTGACGGTCGGCCTGTGGGAATTGTAGCAAACCAGCCGCTTGTGCTGGCAGGCTGTCTAGATATAAACGCCTCCAGAAAGGCTGCACGGTTTGTCAGATTCTGTGATGCGTTCAATATTCCGATTGTTACGCTGGTGGATGTGCCCGGCTTTATGCCCGGCATGACACAGGAAGCAGGCGGGATTATCAATCATGGCGCAAAACTGCTATTTGCCTATGCAGAAGCTACCGTACCAAAAATCACCCTGATAACACGTAAAGCCTATGGTGGCGCCTATGATGTGATGGCATCAAAACATTTGCGTGGTGATGTGAATTACGCATGGCCGTCTGCCGAAATCGCGGTGATGGGGCCAGATGGCGCGGCGCGGATTATCTTCCGTGAAACAGCCTCAGACCCTGAAAAGCTGGCAAAGGCTACAGAAGAGTATAGAGAGAAATTTGCCAATCCGTTTGTTGCGGCAAGCCGCGGCTATCTGGATGATATTATCATGCCCCGAAATAGCCGCAGACGTATCGCGCGGGCACTGGAGATGCTGAAAGATAAAGAGCTGATAAACCCGCCACGCAAACATGATAATCTGCCCCTGTAATGAATGGCACCAAAAGATAGATGGGAATGGATATGAAGGTTACATTATTTTCAAAGATTCTGGTTGCCAATAGAGGTGAAATTGCCTGCCGGATTATGCGGACTGCCCAGAAAATGGGAATTTCGGTGGTGGCGGTCTATTCCGAGGCAGATGCAAACGCCCCGCATGTGAAGCTGGCAGATGAAGCTGTGTTGCTGGGGCCTGCCGCCTCTTCAGAGAGCTATCTGAAGGCAGATAAGGTGATAGAGGCTGCGCTGGCAACAGGGGCTGAAGCTATCCATCCCGGCTATGGGTTTCTGTCTGAAAATGCAGGCTTTGTCGAGGCTGTAAAAAAGGCAGGGCTGGTCTTTATCGGCCCTGGTCTGCATGCCATCAGGGTGATGGGCGACAAGATTGAATCCAAGGCGCTGGCAATTTCTGCCGGTGTGTCATGTGTGCCCGGCACAGATGGTGCTGTCAGCACAATAGAAGACGCACAGGCGGCAGCGGCCGAGATAGGCTATCCTGTGATGGTAAAAGCGTCTGCTGGCGGTGGCGGCAAAGGCATGCGGGTGATAGATGATGAAACCCAGATGGCAGAAGGGATGCGCGCTGCCATGACAGAGGCACGAAATGCCTTTGGTGATGACAGGGTATTTATCGAAAAATTTGTGGTCTCGCCACGTCATATTGAAATTCAGGTGCTGGCAGATAGCCACGGCAATGTGGTCTATCTTGGCGAGCGTGAATGTTCGGTGCAAAGACGCCATCAGAAAGTGGTGGAAGAAGCGCCCTCGGCCTTTATCACAGATGACACACGCAAGAAGATGGGCGAGCAGGCAGTTCAGCTGGCGCGTGCGGTGGATTATCTGTCCGCCGGAACGGTAGAATTTATTGTCGGGGCTGATCAGGATTTCTATTTTCTGGAAATGAATACGCGGCTTCAGGTTGAACATCCTGTCACTGAGCAGGTCTATGGCGTTGATCTGGTAGAATGGATGATTAGAATCGCCGCAGGTGACATGCTTGATATAAAACAGGCAGATATTATCCCGCAAGGCTGGTCTATTGAAGCACGGCTTTATGCAGAAGATTCAGAACGCGGGTTTTTGCCGTCAATTGGCCAGCTTATGCGCTATCGCCAGCCGGTAGGCGAGGGAGTACGGTGCGATACAGGCGTTGAAGAAGGTAGTAAAATCTCCATCTATTATGACCCGATGATAGCCAAGCTGATTGCTACTGCCCCCACAAGAGAAGAGGCGATTGACAGGCTTATTCTGGCGCTGTCGCATTACCAGATTTCGGGGGTGTCAACAAACAGGCAGTTTCTGACAGCAATTCTGGCAGATTCAGACTTCCGAGCAGGCACCATGGATACAGGCTTTATCGCAGATAAATTTGGAGATGCTTTTGCCCCGTCAATGCCAGCAGATGACCAGCATATCTGCCAGATGATAGGGGTTGCGGCCAGCCATTATGTGCGGGCACAGGCACGGATGAACGGGCTTGAGGCAGGGGCTGTATCGCTGGTTGCACAGGTGGTAGCAGACGAGCCTGTGCATTATATGCTGTGCTGGTCATCTGAGGCGGGAAGCGATCTGGTATCTATTGGTGATACCACATTGCGCATAACCGGCCAGTTTAACCAGCCCCAGTCAAAACATGGCTTTATCTATGATGGCGCAGTAAATGAAGTGCCTGTAGCGATGCAGATTATTGCCAATGATAATTTTTTCACTGTCAGCCTATATGATAAAGAGCTGAAATTCAGGTTCTACCCTGAAAAATTTGCCCCGATGCTGGCCTATATGCCTGTTGATGAGACAGGCCTGTCAGATGCGCTGGTGGCTGCCCCTATGCCCGGATTGCTGACCAATATCATGGTGACGGTTGGTGATATTGTGCAGGCTGGCCAGAATGTAGCGATTATCGAGGCGATGAAGATGGAAAACACCCTGACTGCCGGCATGAAAGGGAGGGTTGTCAGCATTATGCCAAAGATTGGCGACAGTCTGAATGTAGATGATGTGATTATCGAGCTTGAGGCAGTGGGAGATGACGAATAGCCGCGCCCTGACACAGCCGGCCAGAGCGTTTCTGGCACTGGCCGAACCTGCTGGCAGGCTGGATACAGGTCCGCATACTGCCAATCTGCTGGCCGAGCTGGCACAGCTGGTGCGTGCCCGTGCCCCGATTAGCCAGATTATTCTGGCGGCCACCATTTCAGACAGCCTTGCCCATGAGCAGAGCGAGTTTGATGGACAGGACGCACAAGACGGGTTTTCGTGGCTTAGCCGCAAGGAAGTAGAGGCGTTGTTATGGCTGCGCGAACGCCGTAACCAGCTTGTGCATTATCAGGGAACAACTGACGGTATGACAGGCGGATATGATACAAAAGATGCCGCCTATCTGATGGCAGATGCAGAAGCCGCCCTGTCTGCGCTATTGCCGCTACTCGAAGAGCGCGAGATTATAGGCTAGCGAATGCCCATCTGTGCGCCATCTCCGAAATGTGCCTCAAAACAGGCTGTTAGTGCCATATCAAATTCTGCTTGTGGGATCAGATGACCAAGCTCGGCAGCGCTGGTAACGCCGCCATCTGTCACCCCGCAGGCAATAATCCCGTCATAATGCGACAGGTCAGGATCCAGATTGACCGCCACGCCGTGCATGGTCACCCATTTTGACACGCGCACGCCGATAGCCGCGATCTTGTCTAGCTGGTCTGGCTGTCTGATATCATGCCGCCTGACCCATATTCCGGGCAGAGTTTCACGCCGTTCTGTATCAATGCCAAAGCTGGCTAGCGTATCCATGATCCAGCCTTCCAGATGATGCACATAGAGCCGGATATCGGGAGTGCGCCGGTTCAGATCAAGCACAGGCCAGACAATGCGCTGGCCGGGGCCATGATATGTCCATTGCCCGCCTCTGCCGGTATTCTCGAAGATCTCAATCTCTGATAATTCAGCCTTCTGTCTTGCCAGCAAATCTTCTGGCCTGGCTGATGTGCCGGCAGTATAAAGCGGCGGGTGGGACAGCAGCATAATCTGCTCTGTGCCACCATCAGATGCGATCAGCTGTTGCTGATGCTCGCGCATAATCTGCTGGGCGGCCTCATAGCCGGTCAGACCATCAAAAATATGCCAGTTTGGCGAGGCCATTACATCTCCATAAGCGTGGCTTTATGGCCATAGTGTAGCAAGCGTTGAGATGAAATGCACTCTTGATCATTTGCAGATTACGTGGGATAAGATGCGGGATGCACCTTTTTGTGCGGCTGTGGCGGAACTGGTAGACGCGCAGCGTTGAGGTCGCTGTGGGGTTAATACCCCGTGGAAGTTCGA
>WTJO01000169.1 GCA_011524805.1 Alphaproteobacteria bacterium | reverse complement strand
TGCCCCGACAGCCAGCACAACCCCGACCCCTTCATTACCTGGCACAAATACATCATTTTCAGGAAAGGGATATAGCCCCGAAGTCTGGTAGACATCCAGAAAATTCAGCCCCATTTTTGTCTGTCTGATGACAATTTGTCCCTGTTCGGCGTTTGGGGTTGGCCTGTCACGCACTTCCAGTACATCTGCATTTCCCGGTGTTGCGGCACAAATAAATTTTCCCATTTTAATGGTCTCCTTGATGTATCGGCAGAGCAGAACATCTCTCTGCTATCTTAAATCTAGCATCTTTCGGGGCTTTGTGAAGGGCATTTAGCCTGATTGCAATAGACCTTGTCATCACCAGTAAATCGCGATATGCACAAATGAGCCAGCATATTATCAGCACAGCAAGGACGGCCATGATGCTATCATCACTTAGCCAGCGCACAGAACAGATGCAGCCAAGCCTGATACGCGCCATCGCAGATAGAGCATTAGGGCAAAAAGATGTGATACCGCTTATGTTTGGCGAGGGATGCTGGCCAACATCCGATATTGCGGTACATGCGCTTCAGGATGCGCTGGCATCGAACGATCATTTCTATCATCCTAATAGCGGCAAACCCTCTCTGCGCCGCGCCATCGCCGACTATCAGTCAGCGCTATATAATAACCGGACAGCCAGTGAGAATATTACTGTTACCGCATCAGGGATGCAGGCGCTGGCGCTCACAGCGCAGGCACTTATCAGCCAAGGCGACAGAATTATCTATATTGACCCTGTCTGGCCGAACCTGCCCGAAGTCTTCAAAATTTCGGGTGCTGAGACACAGCCCATATCACTATATCCGCATCAGGGGAGATGGCAGCTTGATCTTGACCAGCTTTTATCGATGCTGGATAGCCAGATTAAGGCGGTACTGATCAACTCGCCAAACAATCCTACAGGCTGGGTGATGTCAGAAGAAGAACAGCAGGCACTGCTTGCCCATTGCCGGCATCATGGTATCTGGATTATCACAGACGAGGTCTATGCGCGGCTGTGCAGAGGCAGACAAGTTGCCCCCTCTTTTCAGCATATTGCCAGCCCTGATGACAGGATCATTTCAATAAACAGCTTTTCAAAGGCATGGTCGATGACAGGCTGGCGGCTTGGCTGGATTTCTGCCCCTGCTGAGCTTGAAACTGTGCTGGCAAGCCTGACAGAATTTAACATTGCCTGCCCTGCTGGCAGTATTCAGGCCGCAGGTGAAGCGATGCTAAAACAGGGCGAGGATGAGGTGCATCTTCTGCAACACAGGATAGATACAGGCTTTCAGATTATCAAGGACAGGCTTGGCCATCACCAACGCATTTCCTTTATCGAACCTGACGGGGCGTTTTATGTGCTGTTCGGCATTGACGGCTTTCGCGACAGTCTGGAACTGGCCTTCAGGATTCTTGAGGCTGGCAAGGTCGGGCTGGCACCCGGGGCGGCCTTTGGTCCTGCCGCAGAAGGCCATTTACGGCTATGTTATGCACAAGAGCCTGACAAGCTGAAAGAAGCCTGCGACAGGCTCGATGCTGTGTTGAATAGGTTATAAATTACAATATTAGGTGCGTGCTTTCTCAAAGGCTGCCCATGCAGCTTCAAAAGCAGCATAGTCAAATCCGTCTTTAGAGGCTGGCTCAAGAATCAGCTTCTCACATTCGATCAGCTTGGCAATTGCCTCTTCCAGCGTGTCATGAACAGATTCAGGGATTACCAGCGCGCCATGCCTGTCGGCATGAATCAGATCATTCGGGCTGACGATCATGCCGAACAGCTGAACAGGTGTGTCAAAATCGGTGACATGCACAAACGCATGGCTAGGCCCCACCGCACCTGCGATAACAGGGAAGCCTGTAGGCAATGCATCCAGATCACGCACCAGCCCGTTTGTAACAGCCCCTTCAACCCCGAAGCCTTTATGGATTGTGGTATTGACCTCACCCCAGAATGCGCCACAGGCATTTGGCCCGTCCTCATCTTGGATCACAACAACTGTAGGCCGTGGCCCTTTGGCGACATATTTGTAATAATCCATCCGGCGTTGTGCTGTTACATCGGCAGGATCTTCAGAAGGCGCCATAGCAGAGATTTTTGCTGTCATCGCATAGCCTACCAGTGATGGCGCCTCTTTTTCAGTGATGAAAATTGTCTGGCGCGTAAAATTGGCAAATCCACGCGTACCTTGCGCCACTTCAATCGCATTACAGACAGTGGGTGTGTCTGTCTGGCGCAACAGGGCAAAAAGTTTATCTGAAATCATGCCCATACCTCCCTGAACACAGTAACTCTGCCTCTATGTTGGGGATTTGCAGGCTTCCTGTCAAATATTAAGCTGTTTACGGCTATCCGGCCGTCCAGCCGCCATCTACAAGCAAAGAAGTGCCGGTAATAAGCGATGCTGCATCTGAGGCCATAAACACCACAGCCCCCATAATATCTTCGACCTCGCCTACTCTGCCCAGCTTGATTTTATCTTCAATCCATTTGATCCGTTCTGGCTGGTTGAAGGTCGCTTCTGTCAGAGCGGTGCGAATAAAAGTCGGGCAGATGGTGTTGATACGCACCTTATGCGGGCCCCATTCAATTGCCATCGCCTTGGTAAACCCTTCAACAGCAGATTTGGTTGCACAATAGACAGATCTCTCAATCCCGCCAACATGCGCCATTTGAGACGAGATGGTGATAATCGAGCCTTCTATCTGCTCGTCAATCATCTTCTGTGCAGTATAGGAGGCCAGAAAATAGGCAGATTTCAAATTTACATCTACCACTGCATCAAAATCATCTGGTCTGGCATCAAGGGCAGGGCCATGACGGGCAATCCCTGCCGAATTTACCACTACATCAAAGGCTGGCTGGCCATCAAGCCACAGCTTTAGCGCATCAATATCGGTCACATCAAGCGGTACAGCAGTAATATTGAGGCCTGCGGCGCGCGCCTCTGTAGCCAGTGTTTCAAGTTTGTCTGCCGAGCGCGCCATTGCGAAAACCTCTGCGCCAGCCTGAGCACAGCCAGCCGCACAGCCAAGCCCGATACCTGAGGACGCACCTGTCACAAGCGCACGCTTACCATCTAGTCTGAAAGAAGGAATTTGGGGTAATGCCATAATGATACCTGTTATCTATTTGCTATATTTATGTTTTGAACAGACGTCAGCCGCTCAGGACGGGTCGCTTGCCGGCTGGCCATAGCCTACATTCTGGCCGCCATATCTGCGCACCCGCACATTGCATTGTTCGGCATGGCCAACAAAGCCTTCCAGCATGCATAGCCGACTGCCATAGGCGCCTATCTTTGCCGCCGCCTCATCTGTGGTGACACGCTGATAGCTGTGAGTTTTAAGATATTTGCCAACCCACAGCCCGCCTGTATATCGGCCAGCCTGTTTTGTTGGCAAAGTGTGGTTGGTGCCTATCACCTTGTCGCCATTGGCAACATTGGTTCTTGGCCCCAGAAATAGCGCGCCATAGCATGTCATATGTTCTAAGAACCAGTCATCCCTGTCTGTCATCACCTGAACATGTTCCGAGGCAATTTCATCTGCAACAGCCAGCATCTCATCATAGCTATCACACAAGATCACCTCACCATAATCGCGCCAGCTTGCAGAGGCTGTCTCGGCGGTTGGCAGAATCTTCAGAATTCTGTCAATTTCTGCCAGCGTATCTGTGGCCAGCTTTTCTGAATTTGTAACCAGCACTGCAGGGCTGTTATAGCCATGTTCTGCCTGACCCAGCAGGTCTGTTGCGCATATTTCAGCATCTACCGTGTCATCTGCTATCACCATGGTTTCGGTAGGCCCTGCAAACAGATCAATCCCAACCCGTCCGTAAAGCTGGCGCTTTGCTTCGGCAACATAGGCATTGCCGGGACCTACCAGCATATGAACAGGCTCAATCGTCTCAGTGCCAATCGCCATTGCGCCTACTGCCTGAATCCCGCCAAGCACCATAATTTCATGCGCCCCTCCAAGGTGCATCGCCGCGATTACCGCAGGGTTAGGCTCGCCCTTGAAAGGCGGGGTGGCGGCCAGAATCCGCGGCACACCTGCTTCGCTAGCCGTCGCTACCGACATATGGGCAGAGGCAACCATCGGGAATTTTCCACCAGGCACGTAGCAGCCCACAGACTGCACAGGGATGTGTTTATGCCCAAGCACCACACCTGGCATGGTTTCAATTTCGACATCGCGCATTGATTCGCGCTGGATTCTGGCAAAATTCCGCACCTGTTCCTGCGCAAATTTAATATCATGCATATCACTATCAGATACCTTGTTCATCAGCGCTTCTATCTCGCCGGCACTTAGTGTGAAGGTTGCCGGACTGTAGCTATCGAATTTTTCTGACAGGGCGCGGACTGCGCTATCACCATTGGCTTCAATATCTGAAAGTATTTGTTCCACATTGCTGCGGATGGCGGCATCATCTTCTGCGCGTTGTGCCTGTGCTATGCCTGATTTTAGATATTTTACAGCCATCTGAAACTCTCTTCCTTCTTACCTAAATTGTTGCTGCCCCAGTTTGGGTCATCAGCATAAATCTGATAAATTCCCGCTTGCAAGTATTTTTGCCAACTCTTCTGCCTGACGGGCAATTGTGCCAGCCCCGA
>WTJO01000234.1 GCA_011524805.1 Alphaproteobacteria bacterium | reverse complement strand
GTTCAAATCACCGATCATGCCTAAAACACGCGAATCCTGATGCGGAATATCGCGGCCGCCTTCATTTACAGGTTTTACCCTGACAGGCTGTTCAGGGCTCCTGATAACAGCAATTTCATCTTTATTTGATGATGACACAAATAGCCAGCCAAGACCGGCCAAGGATATTACGACCAGAAAAAATAACAGCTTCATCATTCGTCCGGAGGATTTGCCATTCTGTTTTTTGTCAGCTTTTACAGTATCGGACATTACATTTCCTCTAACGCTGTAACAGATAAAATTTCCAGCCCAATTTTAAGTGTCTGGGCTACCGAAGATACCAGCGCAAGTCTGGCAGCTGTCAATGCAGGATCATTATCCACAATAAAGCGCAATTCGGGATTTTCACGGCCTGCTGTCCACAGGCTATGAAACAGACCAGCCAGTTCAATCAGATAGAAGCAAATTCTATGTGGCTCATGCAGTTTGGCAGCAGAGTGAACAAGGCTGGGCCAGGACACTAGATGTTTAATTAGCCTGATTTCATTTATATCATCCAGTCTGCCGCCAGCAGATAATTCCGCACCCATATCCGGATTCTGACGCAGTACAGAACAGGCTCTGGCATGGGCATATTGCACATAGAAAACAGGGTTTTCTTTGCTTTTTTCTGTGACCTTTGCATAGTCAAATTCCAGCTTCTGGTCATTGCGGCGCGTCAGCATAATAAAGCGCATCACATCTGGTCCAACAGCCGCCATCACATCGCTAAGCGTTACAAAAGTGCCTGCCCGTTTGCTCATTTTCACAGGTTTGCCATTATCTAGCAGGCTAACAAGCTGGCATAATTTCACATCCAGAATATCTTCCTGCCCTGAGATAGCATGGGTAGCTGACTTCATGCGCTTTACATAACCGCCATGATCAGCGCCCCACACATTGATCAGCTTGCCTCTGGTGCGGGTGTATTTATCTTTATGGTAGGCAACATCCGAGGCAAAATATGTCCAGCTGCCATCTGATTTCTGCAATGGTCTGTCTACGTCATCACCAAACTGGGTGGCTTTGAACAGCAATTGCTCACGCGGCTCCCAATCATCTAGAAGCTGTCCTTTTGGCGGCTCCAGCACCCCGCGATAGACCAGCCCCTGATCTGTCAGGGCAGAGATAGCCTCGTCAACCTTGCCATTTGAAACCAGTGCATGTTCCGAGCTGAATAAATCCATCTTGATGCCAAGCCCCTCAAGATCGGCCTTAATGCCTTCCATCATGGCAGCGATGGTGAAGCTACGCACCTCATCTAGCCATTCTGATTCTGGCGCATCTTCCAGCCTGTCGCCAAATTTGTCTTTTAACGCATGCCCGACATCAACCAGATATTCCCCCGGATATAGCCCTTCAGCGATGGTAATATCGTCTTTGCCAAGCGCCTGCAAATATCGCAAATAGGCAGAACGGGCAAGCACATCAACCTGTGCGCCTGCATCATTAATATAATATTCGCGTGTTACTGTCTGGCCTGTGAAATTCAGCAGATTTGCCAGCACATCACCAAAAATAGCACCCCGCGCATGTGCCGCATGAAGCGGGCCTGTGGGGTTCGCAGATACAAATTCCACATTGACAGTATCAGGCTTTAAGACATCTATCCGGCCAAAATTAGCACCTGCCGCCAACACTGCTTCCAGCTGGGATGCCCATACGCCTGTCGCCAGCCTAAGGTTGATAAAGCCCGGCCCTGCAATCTCAACTTTATCAATTTCGTCTCGCTTTGCTAGCTGGTCTGCAATTTTCTGGGCAAGCTCACGCGGCGGCATACCAATCTGTTTGGCCAGCACCATAGCGGCATTAGTGGACAAATCGCCATGGCTTTCATCACGTGGTAATTCAACCACCAGCCGGCTATAATCAAGCTGTTTACCGCCAAACGCTTCTATGCAGATGGCAATAATATCTTCCTGTAGAGTGGTAAAGATGGTCATGTCAGACAAGTATAGGCCCTAATTCAAAAATACGTTCATATTCTAATAGCGCATAGCGGTCTGTCATGGAAGCCAGATAGTCAGCAATTATGCGTGCTTTTTGCGCATCATCACACGCCTCCAGCTTTTTTCGCCACGATGTTGGCATAAGATTATTTTCATCATTCAGCCGGTTAAACAGCTGTTCCAGAACACGTTTGGATTTTGACGTCATTCTGTTTACCTTGTAATGCCGCCAGCTTTCCGTGAACAGAAATTGTCTCAATGCTGTTATTTCTTCAGATGCCTGTTGTGAATGACAGGCAGTAACATCATTGTGCTGGCGAATATCATCACAAGTGTTGGGGGCAATCTCGTTAAGCCGCGCAGATGTGGTCTGCAATAAATCCCGCACAAAATAGCCGATAAGCTGGCGTCTCATCTCATAGGTCAGCCGCCCCATCTCCAGGGCACCATGTTTTGTGTAAATATCTTTCAGAATCCTGCCAACAACAGGCAGTTCATAAAGCTGGTCTATATGCAACAGACCGGCGCGTAGAGAATCATCAAAATCATGTGACAAATAGGCAATATCATCAGATAAATTGGCTATCTGCGCTTCTAAAACAGCATATTGCGACAATCTGAAATCATGTGCTTCATCCAGTCTGGCTATGGTTGGCCTGAGTTTGTCTTCTGATACAGGACCATTATGTTTGATAATGCCTTCCAGTGTCTCATAGCTTAGGTTAAGCCCGTTAAATTTGGCATATCTCTCTTCAAGCTCGCACAACACCCGCAAGGTCTGCTCATTATGGTCAAACCCGCCATACTCTGCCATAGCGAGGTTCAGCGCATCCTCTCCTGCATGACCAAAGGGGGGATGACCCAGATCATGCCCAAGTGCAACAGCCTCAGCCAGATCTTCATTTAGCCTGAGCGCGCGGGCAACTGTTCTGGCTATCTGGGCAACTTCCAGCGAATGGGTAAGCCGTGTTCTGAAATAATCCCCCTCATGATATAAAAATACCTGAGTTTTATGTTTCAGCCGTCTAAAGGCAACAGAATGTATTATTCTGTCTCTGTCACGCTGGAAAGCAGAACGTGCGAACATGCCGGTTTCTTCTGCCTCAGGCACAATCCGTCCCTGACTGGAAACACAGGCAAAATCAGCATAGTCAAAAAAGCTAGAATTTGGCATGGCGCTATGAAAGATAATTATCAGTAGCCCCTACTCTAACAGCCCTTTTGCCATGGTGCAAAATAAACGGCAATTATATCCATCTACTTGATTTCACAGGCCTGCCTTGTCATATTAATATCTATAGAGATATTATTCAGCCCTATCATGGCCACCAATTCCGGAACAGTAAGCGTTATGGCACAGCAAGATACTGAACAAACAGCACAGGTATTTTCGATTTCCGAATCTGCGTCAAAACGTATTGCCTTTTTGCTAGAAGCAGAACAGAAGCCATTTTTCAGAGTGGCTGTTGATGGCGGCGGCTGTTCAGGGTTCCAATATAAATTTGATTTTGACACAGACAAGACAGATGATGATCTGGTGTTTTCAGCCAAAGGCATCACCGTACTAGTCGATGATATGTCAATTTCATTTCTGGAACATGCCGAACTGGATTATGTAGAAGAGCTGGTCGGATCATATTTCGTTGTAAATAATCCGAACGCTACAGCCAATTGCGGCTGTGGCACCTCTTTTTCTATCTAGAGGCCGGCCGGATATGCGTATTGCCAGCTGGAATGTCAATTCTATGAAAGCACGTCTTGAGCATGTGCTTGCCTTTCTGGGAACTGATAAATGCGACGTGCTGCTGGCTCAGGAATTAAAGCTTACAGACGAGAATTTCCCTACGGACAGCTTTACAAAAAATGGCTGGCATGTCGAAACACATGGCCAGAAAACCTATAATGGTGTTGCCATTATTTCGCGCTATCCTATCTCGGATGTAACGCGCGGCCTGCCATTGCTGGTGGAACAAGATGCCGAAGATGACCATGCACGGTATATCGAAGCCAGAATTGATACGCCTGATCTCGGCATGATACGGGTAGGCTGTATTTATCTGCCAAATGGCAATCCCTGCCCCGGCCCCAAATTTGAGTATAAATTGCGCTGGTTTAACAGGCTTCATGCACATGCTGCCAGCTTGCTGGAATCAGAAGAGAAAATTGCCCTGTGTGGAGATTATAACGTCATGCCACAGGCTGTTGACTGTTATGATTCGGAAGGCTGGACAGGTGATGCCTTATGGCATGAAGATAGCCGCGCTGCCTTTTTCAGCCTGTGCAATCTTGGCTATACAGATGCCATACGGGCTATGCATCCCACTGGTGAGCAATATAGCTACTGGGATTATCAAAAGGGTGCGTGGCAACGAAATAACGGCATCAGGATAGATCATATGCTCCTATCACCAGAAGCAGCATCCTGTCTTGTGAATGCCGGCATCGATAAAGAGCCGCGCGGCTGGGAACGCCCATCAGACCACACGCCGGTCTGGTGTGAATTACGCTAATCTGTTCTTCGCATAAACATGCCACCACCCTGTTGCAAGAATGGCGGCAATATTAATCATGTAAGCTGACTAGATATCGGCAAAGACATGTGTTTCTGCTTTGGCACCCGGATGGGTGGTCGCGCCTTTTTCAGCAGAACCAACTGTCTGGGCATATTTTCGCAATGTGCCTGATTGA
>WTJO01000061.1 GCA_011524805.1 Alphaproteobacteria bacterium | reverse complement strand
ACTCTGCTAAAGCTAAGAGATGCCCACAATGATTCCCATATCGCAGAGTTGGCATCTGTTTTGGGGTCTAGTGGGCGCACCAGCACATGATCAAGCAGATATTGATGCAAGGGCAGGGTAGTGATTATAATTTCGCCATTATTATCTGTAAGAAGATGTGTTTGCGTGACCTGCTGGTCTTCAGACTTAACCAGCAGGCTAATCGGTGCCTGTGGTACAGCTTCACCCTGATAGGTAAGTCTGATATGCGCTTCCTGTGCTTCTGATTGCGCCTGATTTAGCTGTAGCAGAATAAATTCAAGCTCCATATCTGTGTCATTAGGCGCAATCTCTATGCTGTTTGTGATCGGCGTGCCAATAAACATACTTGCTTTTGCAAAGCGTTTATACCGTTCGGTAAATTGTGTTTCCGGAAGACCTCTTGATTGATGCTGTGCCAGTATATCGCCTGCCTTTTTCTCGGTAATAAAGTCGGCGAATGTTTCAAAATGGGTGTAATGCACATATTCATCTGCTGACTGATACATCAGCATCACATGCCCATCTGCTTCGGCAACAAAGTTGATGGCTGGCCGGCTTCCAATACGTGGCTGTATATCTGAAACGCCCTCTGTGCTGGCAATGGCAAGTAATTCTGTGCGTCTGGGAAGATAAATCTGGGCATTGCCCTCAAAATTCTCACCAACGAATATATCTATATCCAGCACGTCACCGGTCTCAATGGGGGCGCTTTGCGGGGCAATCCATAATTCATGGGCATTGCTGCTGGCACTGGCAAGCAGGCCGCATGATGCCGAGATAAACAATGTTGCGCACAGGCTCAATAGGGGGGTGAGCCTGTTAGCAGAGACGAAAAATACACTAGCCATCACAAATACTCCTTCTCTATAATGGGGCTAAATGTCGTAACATGTCATGTTTATTTCTATGCCAATAGCATTTCAAAACCAAAATATTGCACGATGGATAGCTGTGCTTGTGATAGCTATTGTCGGGTTTGTTCCTGCCAGCTACTCACATGAATTGCGGCCGGCGGTGCTTGATATTACCTTAGGCGGGGCAGAAGAAGCGCAGGTTACTGCCGAGCTAAATTTTATCGCCGAGGGCTTTCTTGCCGAGATAGATTTATCTGCTATTACCGACACAGATGAAAGCCAAAATGCTGCCAGATATGACCAGATACACGCACTTGCTTCAGACCAGATGGCCAGATTACTGCGACAGAAATGGCCAGAATTGACGTCGCTGATGGCGCTATATAGTCAGGAGCAGCCGCTTGAACTGAGGCTTGATGATATTCAGGTTGAACAGCAGGAAAATCTCGCATTGGTCAGAGAGACAAGAGTGATATTTTCTGCCAGCCTGCCAGCAGACAGTGTGGCTGTAACTGTGCGCTGGGATAGACAGCTTGGCAGTATTCTGCTGCGCTCGCTGGCAGACGAGCAAGAAGCTGATTATTCAGAATTTATGGTAATGGGTGGCACAAGTAAGCCAATTATGCTGGCAGATGGTGTGCCGCAACCTGTTCAGGATACCATCACGACCTATCTGTATTCAGGTATTGTGCATATTATACCCTATGGTCTGGATCATATGCTGTTTGTGCTGGCATTGCTGGCAACCTCTATTTCGTTTCGGCCACTTCTGCTTCAGATAAGCCTGTTTACGATTGCCCACACAATTACGCTAGCGCTGGCAAGTTTGAAGGTTCTGTCGTTTTCGGTACCGCTTGTTGAAACACTGATTGCTGCTTCCATCGCCTATGTCGGTATTGAAAATCTGAGAAAAACAGACCAGTCTGTTGGCTGGCTTCGGGCAGGCGTTATTTTCTGTTTCGGATTATTGCACGGTATGGGCTTTGCTACTGTGCTTCAGGATTTTGGCCTGCCGCAAAGTGCGTTTGCTATTGGGCTGATTAGCTTTAATATCGGCGTTGAGATTGGCCAGATTCTGACTATTGCGCCTATATGGCTGTTGTTGTCATGGCTGGCATTATCCGGCCGTCAATTCAGATATGGCTTTCAGATACCTGTCTCGGTAGTGATACTGGCTATCAGCCTGTTCTGGATATATGAGCGGCTTCCCGGCATTTTTGCCTGATACCAGTCATGATCGTCTGCATTATTCAGCTTCATGAATACCATCTGCTGTGAACACACCGCCCTGATAGAGCGATCTTGGATCATCGGCAGGCGGCACTTCCATCTGCGCATCCAGCGCCTCTCTGAATTGCTCTGAGCTATCTTGTGGTTGCCAGCCAATATAGGCTGTTTGCTGATTATCCCACCAGCTTGCCTGATTGGCAGAGGCGCCGTATATAATGGGACAGCCAAGACGCGGCACCATAAAAATGCGTTCTATCAGACGAATAAAATCATCATAGCTAAGCCAGGTTGACAGCATCCGGTGATCTTGAGGCTCAGGAAAGCATGAACCTATCCGGATGGTAGCTGTCTCAATGCCAAATTTATCATAATACATTCTGGCCAGTGCCTCGCCAAAAACTTTTGATACACCATACAGGCTGTCGGGGCGTGTTGGCACGCTGGCATCTATGCGCTCTGACTGTTTATAGTAGCCGATAGCGTGGTTGGAACTGGCAAAGATGATGCGTGGCTGGCCATGTTTTCGTGCCGCCTCAAACAAATTATACATGCCGTCAATATTTGATGCGCGGATGACCTCCCACGGCGCTTCAACAGATTGTCCGCCCATATGTACAATACCGTCACATCCCCTGACCATGTCTTCAACAGCGTGTTTATCACTGAGATCGCCAAGCACTACCTCTTCATGAGGCTGCACTGGGTCAAGCGGTTTGCGTGCAGAAATTCGGATAATGTCGGCCATGTGCTGAAGCCGTGTGCGACAGACCGCGCCAAGGCCGCGATTTGCGCCTGTAATGAGTAACCGTTTCATGATAAACCTTTTATTTAGCTGATGTTTTATGATAGTTTAGGTATAATTTTATGACCTGCACAATAGCTGATTTCTTGATGAAAGGAATACCAGAATGACCAGCGTTACCCAAGGGATTGTTCCTGTTCTGCTGGCTGGGGGCTCCGGGACAAGGCTATGGCCATTATCAAGAAAATCATTTCCAAAACAGTTTTCAACGCTGGTTGGCGAAAAAACCCTGTTTCAGCAAAGCGCATTACGGCTTAATAGCTCATCCAGCGTATCATTTGGTGCGCCTATTACGCTTACAAATACTGATTTTAGATTTATTGTGGCTGAGCAGCTTCAATCAGTGGGTATTGATCCTGGTGCTATTCTGATTGAGCCAGCCGGAAAAAACACAGCGCCAGCTATTCTGGCGGCTAGCCTATATGCAATGAAACAGGATGCTGATGCTATTTTGCTGGTCGCCCCTTCAGATCATGTTGTGCCAGATATAACAGCCTTTCATAAGGTTATCTCTGACGGTCTGAAAGCTGTTAATTCAGGCAAGATTGTCACCTTTGGCATTTCGCCGACCAGAGCAGAAACCGGCTATGGATATCTTGAGGTTGATGGTGGGGGCGCAGCCGCCGCACAGACTGTAAAGCGGTTTATCGAAAAACCAGATGAAGCTGCTGCACAGACGTTGCTGGATGCAGGCAATTATCTGTGGAATGCTGGCATCTTCATGTTCAGGGCACACGACATGGTTTCAGCCTTTTCAGACTATGCGCCTGAGCTGGTACGCCCTGTTACCGACTCGCTTGATAAGGGCAAAACCGATCTTGGCTTTTTCAGGCTTGATCCTGATAGCTGGTCGGGGTGTAAAGATGTCTCGATTGATTATGCGATTATGGAAAAGGCAGATAATCTGGTAGCACTCCGGTTTTCGGCCGGCTGGTCTGATTTGGGCGGCTGGGATGCGGTCTGGGCAGAACATCAGCCAGATAGTGATGGCGTTGTTACCTCAGAACATGCGCTTGCGATTGATTGCAAGAATGTATTACTGCGTTCGGAAAGTGATAGCCAGCAGCTGGTCGGTCTGGGGCTGGAAAACATCATTGCGGTTGCAATGCCTGATGCTGTGCTGGTTGCTGATATGCATCAGGCGCAGAACGTAAAGAAAATTGTTTCTACACTCAAACAGAAGGATATTCTGCAAGCAGAGACATTTCCCAAAGACCACAGGCCATGGGGATGGTTTGAAACGCTGGTCATGCAGGGGCGGTTTCAGGTAAAGCGGATTTTTGTAAATCCGGGCGCGGCACTAAGCCTGCAAAGCCACCATCATCGCTCAGAACACTGGATTGTGGTAGAAGGAACAGCCAAGGTAACAGTGGATGATACGGTCAGGCTTGTAACTGAAGGCGAGTCAGTACATATCCCTGTAGGTGCAGTCCACCGAATGGAAAATCCGGGCAAATTGCCAATGGTTCTGATAGAGGTGCAGACAGGTGCCTATCTGGGTGAAGACGATATTATCAGATATGAAGATATTTATTCGCGCGGCTAGGTGAAGGATGTGCGTATTACATCAGGCCAAGCACATTCTGCTTTGATGAATTTGACTGGTTCAGAATCTGGGTGGCTGCCTGAGACAGTATCTGCTTTTTGATCAACTTTGTCATTTCAACTGTAAAATCGGCATCTACCACACGCGACTTTGCCGTTTCAGTCTGAATAGCCTGACTTCGCAAATTGTCGATTGCACTGGTAAGCCTGTTTTGAAC
>WTJO01000055.1 GCA_011524805.1 Alphaproteobacteria bacterium | reverse complement strand
ATATTTGGAGTATGCAGATGCGGATGTCCTGAACAGCTTAGATAGTCGAATCTGAGCTGATCAAACATGATAAACAGAATATTTTTTGGCGTTGCCATCTTGATAGTTCCTTCTCGAACGGGCTGGTGTTACAGCGATAATTGCAATGCACCCATGCCACCATCTATAACAATATCAATACCATTAATCCATCTGGCCTCTTCAGAGATTAGAAAACAGATAACAGTAGCAATTTCTTCAGGCTTGCCCGGACGCCCTACACGCGCCAGATTGGCTTCGACCGCAGGGCCAAATGCGCGTTTGAAATCTCCCAGAATAGCTGTTTCAACAGCTGCGGGGCTGACAGTAACAAATCTGGTCTTCCCTATATGCTGGGCTACCTGTTTCTGATGCCAGTAAATCACAGCCTGTTTCGAGATGCGATAGGCTGTTGTCGCGTCAATCTGGTTTTCGGCGCACCATGTTTCTATCTTATCTGCTGGACAGGCAATCAGGCTATCAAGCTGTTCGGTATTATCCTGCCAACCCATGCCGGCACGCGAAGCAACAGAAATAACCGACCCACCTGTCTTCAGCTTTGGCAGAAAGCCCGAAATGAAGGAAAAGGCATTTACAGCATTAATTTTAAGACAGGCAACTTCATTAACATCACGCGGCGGAATACCGGCAATATGAGATAGGCCATCATAGCCCTCACCTGCTGCATCCAGCGCGGCCGCAACAGAAGCGCTATCTGCCAGATTAAGCGCTATATAATTCAGAGTTGATGACCGAAGCTCGACAGGTGGCGGTGCAATATCAAATACAGTTATCTGGTGCCCGGCATCCAGCATATGTTTTACAGTATGCGCACCTATCCCTGAAATGCCGCCTGTAAGTGCATATTTCATTATTTCTCTCCTATAGATCTGGATGCAGGGTATGACCCGGCTTTTTGTGGGTGCAATATAACAGGCAGTGAGGATAAACCGCGAATTGTATTATTCATGGCTATCTTGGCTTCACCTGCAAGTTCAATGCTGTCGACATGACGTATAAGGGCTGATAGCAATTGCTGTAATTCCATTCTGGCAAGATGGCCGTCTTCTGCGACGCTACCATAGTAGCGACCTCTCCCCCGTTAACGAAAAAATGTTGGCAGAAGCGTGCCCATAGGTAAATAGAAAATTTCGGTTCTTATATGCAAATTTGCATAGATAAAACTACGCCCGCCTAACTTGTAAACCTTGAAGTTACATCGTATTTTTTCATTGCTAAACGACGAGGCGCATGATTTACTTCATATATGAATTATTCAGATATGATAAATAAGTCATTTAACCAGAGCCTGCCTATGATGCTGCATGGTGTACTTGATAAAATTATGCCTGCCTATCGCCAGCTATTTACACGGTTTGGCGTTACAGAACAGCAATGGCGTGTTTTGCGGGTGCTGTGGGAATCAGGCGCGCTGTCAAGTATCGAGATTAGCCGCAAAACCCTGCTTGCCCAGAACAGCCTTGTCGGAGTTCTGGAACGGCTGGAAAAAAAGGGACTTATCCAGAGGATGCGGTCTGTTGAAGATAGGCGGCATGTATTTGCCACTCTGACATCGTCTGGCAAGGCACTTGGCAGTCAGGTCATGCCCGAACTGGCAAAAATTCACGATAATATCGATAGCCGGCTTACTACTGAGGAATGGCAACAATTCACCTATCTGATGAACAGGCTTGGCCAGCCACATGCGGCGAGCCCATATGCTGAAGATACACCAGATACCCCCCCGATACAGGAGACATCTCATGGATGAACTGCGAAATGATGGCCTTCGGGCAGTGCATAAGGGCATCCGGACATCAGACCAATATCTGGCCGGCCTCAGAGATAATCGCGAAATATGGTGTCAGGGCGAGCGGGTTTCAGATGTTACCAGCCACCCGCAAATGTCACGCGGTGCGGCAACGCTTGCAGAATTTCTGCAACGCCAGCATGACCCAGCCCTGCAGGATACATTAACCTATCTTGATGATGATGGCGACAGATGCGCAATGGCCTTTCTGGCACCCAAATCGGCTGAAGATATTAAAAAACGTGGTGCTGCCTATTATGAATGGGCAACCTGGTCTCATGGCATGTTCGGACGCACGCCAGATTATAAAAATGCCTCATTGATGAGTTTTGCCACAGCAAAAAGCTGGCTTGACCAGGGCACGGAAAGAGGGCGTGGCAATGCAGATTTTGCCGCCAACATGCAGAATTATTATGATTATGTGCGCAAGAATGATCTGGTGCTGACCCACACGCTTGTGAATCCGCAAAAAAGCCATCAGGTTGCCAAAGAAGGTAAATATGATGATGAAATTGCCCTGCATGTGGTCAAGGAAACAGATGCAGGCATTATCGTAAAGGGTGCGCGTCTGCTGGCAACATTAGGGCCTCTGGCAGACGAGATTGAGGTGTTCCCCTCAACCTTGCTGAAAGGCAGTGAAGAGAATATCCCCTTTGCTTTTGCGTTCGCCCTGCCTATCGCCACCAAAGGGCTGAAGCTAATCACGAGAGATAGCTACGATCATGGCAAGTCACATTTTGATGCACCGCTAAGTAGCCGGTTTGAAGAAATGGATTCTGTTGTGATATTTGATGATGTGCTTGTGCCATGGGAGCGGCTATTTATGTATCGTGAGCCACTTTTGTGTAATCAGGCATTTGCGGCGACAAATGCCGTTGTGCATATGATGCATCAGGTTGCCTGTGGCAAGCTGGCAAAAGCAGAATTTATGGTTGGGCTGATGACGGCAATAGCGCGTGCCTCTGGCAAGGATAAGGACCTGACTGTCAAAGGCATGATAGCCGAGGTTATGATGATGTGCGAGACTGTACGGGCATTGCTGTTCAGTGCAGAAGCACAGGCGCATCCTGACCAGTGGGGCAATTATATTCCGCTTCGCAGTCCGATAGATACCAGCCGGAATCTGTTTCCAAAAATGTATCCGCGCATGGTCGAAATCCTGCAACTGCTTGGGTCATCTAGCCTGATGGCAACGCCCTCGGAAGCTGATTTCAGCAATGACATATCAGAAGATGTAGCCAGATATTTCCAGCTTGCACATGCAGATTCAAAAGATCGTGTTGCGCTGTTCAGGCTGGCGCATGATGTCTGTATCAGCGGTTTTGGCAATCGTCAGGCATTATATGAGCGTTTCTTTTTTGGCCCACCAGCCATCATGAATGCAGGCTATTTTGATCTCTATGATAAAGACCCATTGATTGACAGGGTGACCTCGTTCCTGAATAGCAACTGACGCGCCCTGACAACACTGGCTAAGGGGGCGACACATGAAATACTCCGCCCCCCTTTTGCAATTGCAGATAGTGATACTCTCAGCCTGTTAGGCTGATCTCATACAGCCTAAAAGCGATAGAAGCTTGCATTCGGGTGGAATGAAAGCCACGCCCGGATAAACTGCTTATAGCTTTGAAGCTGTTGAAGCGATTTGCCTTTGTATTTCCCTTTGATACATTGCCCGAAAATATTCCATTCAGAGCCTGTCTGAGTATCCTTGATAACTGCCTTTTCGATAACGAAATTCAGCGTTTTGCCCTCTAGCTCTCTGGAATAAACAAAGGCAGAGCTTGCCGCATCATCAGCAAGTGCAAGCAGGGGCGTATTTTCTACCTCATCTTCAACAAGCTGGTGCTTTGCCAGATTATCCCAATCATAGGCGCGGGCAGTAGACCCTACCTCAACACCGATGATAAGTGGCGGAGTCTTCTGAAGATGCCAGCCCGGCAGGCTATACTCATAATTCAACAGGCCAGCAAGAAAATTGTATTTTTTCTCGAAAACAGGATCATATTGAAGCACAAGGCTGTCAGGATATTTTTTAAGCCAGTTCTCAAGGCTCATCTGTTCAAACGGCATATCATCCAGCACATGGCCTTTTAGCGCACCTTTGGCTGCTTCGCCTGTTTCCTGACGCCACCAGGTGCCGGTAATATCATCTCGCAAAATCGCATTAAAGGTAATCGCCCCAACAAGCATAAAATTGGGCGCCTTTCCATTTACTGTGCGGTTATAGATTCGTCCACTTCTACACATGCCGCAATAGGTCGGCAGAATGGCTGTGCCTGCAATGTCATCTGACATTTGATGATGATAGAACATCATATTGACAGGATAGGCCTTTTGCTGACCACCATGATCAATCCCAAGCACCTGAATTGACAGGTCGACCTTATTTTCCGTTGCAGTCGCAAATATTTTTTGTGTGATAGGCAGAAACTTTACTCTACCTACCCAGAAATGGTTAAACAGCCAGTAGATGAAGCCCCATATCAGCAGAAACGGTATAGCAGGCAGAAATACTGATGATCTGGCTTCTGCGGGCATCACAAACAGAACCGCCACAAGCCCGAGAAGAAGTATAATTCTGAATTTAACAATATTCATCCACATAAAATAGGCGAGATCAATTTGCCATGAAAAACGCTGTAACACGGGCGGCGTTCCGTTTGCACTCAATCCTTTTACCAGTTCGGCCAGCACCAGCAGGCTAAATATCAGATAAAAATAGCTTTCCATAATCTTCCACCCTTTATGTTGTTAATATGCTAAATGCCTGCTTTGCATAGACCATCGGCCGCTATTGCGATTTGTTAGCTTTTATCCAGCTCTTTTGCAGATTGAAGATAATAATGACGGGTCGG
>WTJO01000097.1 GCA_011524805.1 Alphaproteobacteria bacterium | reverse complement strand
GCTCTGTCCTGATGGCTGAAAAATTCAGGCTGGTAAACCTGCTTTATTCTTGCCTATTTATGCTAAAAACGTCAGATTGGGCTGGCAATTTAACGGTAAATAGTTTCAAACGGGAAGATTATGACAAATATTACATGCGAGAAGGCACAAAAACTGGCTGAGGCGGCACTTGCAAAGGGTCAGGAGATGGGGCTTAAGCCGCTATGTGTCTGTGTGCTGGATAGCCGCGCAAGCCTGCGTTTCTGTATTAATCAGGACGGCACCTCAATTGACAGGCACCGGATTGCGCACGGCAAGGCAAATGCTGCTCTGTCTCTTGGTATGGGGTCACGCGCTATTGGTAATAGAGCCGAGACTCAGGCCTATTTTGTCGATGCGGTTGGCCGGATGACAGGGGGAGATTTCATTCCTGTGCCGGGCGGTGTGCTGATTAAGGATCAGGCTGGCGAGGTTATTGGCGCGGTTGGCATTTCCGGTGATACATCGGATAATGACGAGCTGGCCTGTGTTGCCGGCATTGAGGCTATCGGCATGCTCGCCGATACAGGTGCATAGCATAACGCGCCTCGCACGCATCATTTTCAGGGCAGATACAACAAGAAAACAGCCTCTGCCCGGGCATAAAAAGAGAATTGGAATAGATGAATATAGTAACTGCGATTAAAGAAGAAATGCTGGTGCCAATCCACCCCGCCGGCTGGCCATTTATCGCCCTGTTTGCGCTGGTAACGTTAGGGATCAGCTTTGGTCTGTGGGCGCCTTTTGCGATAATTGGCGTGCCGCTGACATTATGGTGTGTATATTTCTTCAGAAACCCGCCACGCACCTTGCCGCTTGAGCCTGAACTGGTAATTGCGCCGGCAGACGGGCGGGTATTATCAACAGATGTTGCGCCCCTGCCAGATGAATTATCCTCTCTAAAAGGCGAATATCGCTGTATCGCCATCTTCATGAATGTGTTTGACGTGCATGTAAATCGTAGTCCGATAAATGCGACCATTACCGAAAAGCACTATATTCCGGGGGCATATGTAAATGCCAGTCTGGATAAGGCAAGTCATGATAATGAGCGTATGGCTCTTATTCTGGATGCCGAAGACCAAAAAGGGCTGCGTATCGGGGTTGTGCAGATAGCAGGTCTGGTGGCGCGCCGCATTATTTGCGAGCGTGATGAAAAAGACAGGCTGTCAGCAGGTCAGGTATTTGGCATAATCAGATTTGGAAGCAGGGTTGATGTCTGGATTCCGAAAGCGTTTGATGCGCTTGTCTATCCTGGCCAGAGAACCATCGCAGGTGAGACAGTGATTGCCGATCTTAAGCCTGCGCCAAAGGCAAGACGGGCGGCCAAATCTTCGAAAACCAGATAACCGGAAAGCTGGAATAGCCGAAATACGCGATCAACAGATGTTGCGGTCAAAAATATGCAAAGACGAAAAAAACCATTTTCAAGTGTAAGTTTTAGCTGGTTACTGCCTAACCTGCTTACGATTGGCGGTCTGGTGTCTGGTCTGACAGGCTTGCGCTTTGCACTGGAAGATAGATGGGTAGCGGTGATTGCCATGATCGCGCTTGCGGCCGTGTTTGATGGTCTGGACGGGCGGATGGCGCGCCTGCTTAAAACTACCAGCGCCTTCGGGGCCGCACTGGACAGCCTGTCTGATGCGGTTGTGTTCGGGATTGTGCCGGCGCTGTGCCTTTATCTGTGGGCATTACAGGATTCAGGCAATCTGGCCTTTGGTACGGCACTGTTCTATTCTGTCTGTGTGTTGCTCAGGCTGGCACGGTTTGATTCAGAACTGCCTGACCAGCCTGCCTATCGAAATGCGTTTTTTGTGGGGATTCCGGCACCTGCAGCAGGCTTTCTGGTATTATTGCCAATTGTTGTATTTCATGAATTCGGGCTGGTCTGGCTTAGAGACCCGCAACTAGTTTCAATGGTGCTGATTCTGGTTGGGGCAGGGGCGGTTAGCACCTTGCCGACCTTTAATGGTAAGGGATTGCGCGTGCCGGGACAGGCTATTCTGCCCTTGCTGGCACTATTTGCGTTATTAAGTGCCCTGCTGTTAATCCACCCATGGAAAATCTATCTAGGGGTTGCGTTGCTTTATATTGCCAGCTTCCCTGTCTCTGTATGGGTATTTTTGAAACGCAAAAAAATACATGGAAATGACCCTGCCTGATTATAGGCCATAGCCAGCTCAAAGTCCTGCATTCACCTGCTTTGCACAGGCAGGGCTTGATTGTTGCTGGCAAGGCGTTAGACTGGAAGTCAGAATAACGCGCTTCTGCACGGCTAGGATGCGAACAGGCAGGCGCATATTAATAAGGCAATCCGGAGTATGGCAAAGAATCTTCTGGAAAAATGTAGCCAAAGCAAAATCAGGATGACGGCGCAACGTCAGACCATCATCAAGGTGATAGAGCAGGCTGATGATCATCCTGATGCTGACCAGATTTATCTGCGTGCCAATGCTGTTGACAAGACAATTTCTATCGCCACCGTATATCGTACTGTCAGATTGTTTGAACAGGCCGGGGTTATCGAACGGCTGGAATTTGGTGATGGTAAATCGCGCTATGAAGAAGCACGCGGACATCATGAACATCTGGTAGATATTGATTCAGGCGAGGTAATTGAATTTACCCATCCCGAACTTGAGGCGTTAAAAGAAAAAATTGCCGCTGATCTGGGATATGATCTGGTTAATCACCGGCTTGAACTATATGGGCGCAAGAAAACATCTGACCAGTGATGCTGACGGTATGGGAGGGCAGCAGATTCTGGTAAGCTAACAATATGATGACAGTGATGAAGACAACAAGATTGAGTTGACAGGTAACAAGGTAGGTGTGCTGTATAATTATCTGGCACAGTGCTGCGTCTATTAAAGGGGGGATGGTATGTCTTTAATATGGGGCCGGTTTGCGGTTTGGTTCTATTCAATAATATTATTTCTGGCAGGGCTGGTACTGTCACTAACTGTGTTGGCCGATATGCAGATTATCTGGGCGCTTACAGCAATATTTGCGGCATTGTCATTATTGGGGTTGTATGATTTCACCCAGAAAAGACGCGCTGTGCGTGCAAATTACCCGCTTTTGGGGCGCATGCGCTATATACTGGAATCAATCAGACCTGAATTACGTCAATATTTCTGGGAGGCAGATACAGATGAGCTTCCTTATTCCAGAAACCAAAGAACTATGGTATATCAAAGGGCCAAAGGAATTTTGGCTGCACGCCCATTGGGAACTGTCCTCGATAATTACGAAGAAGACCATAATTGGCTTAACCACTCGATGGTGCCGTCTCATATAGAGAATAAAGATTTTAGAGTTGTTGTGGGAGAAGGTAAGCATAAATATAAATGCGCCTTATTGAATATATCTGGAACATCTTTTGGAGCTATGTCTCCTCCGGCAATACAAGCATTGAATGCTGGCGCAAAGCTTGGGGGATTTGCTCATAATACTGGCGAAGGTTCATATTCAAAATATCATCAGGCAGGCGGTGGAGATGTGATTTGGCAAATATCGACAGGTTACTTTGGCTGTAGAACAAAAGATGGCAAATTTGATCCAAAAACATTTTCAAAAGTGGCAAAAAATGATCAAATAAAAATGATCGAAATCAAGCTATCTCAGGGAGCTAAGCCTGGGCATGGAGGCATGCTTCTTGCCCCAAAAGTCACACCCGAAATTGCTGAAACAAGAGGTATAGAGCCATACAGTGATTGTATATCCCCTCCACGTCATTCAGAATTTTCTACCCCTCGCGAGTTGCTCTCTTTTGCAGATAAATTAAGAAATTTGTCCGGTGGTAAGCCGGTGGGGATTAAATTTTGTTTAGGGCATCCCTGGGAATTTGCGGCGATAGCCAAGGCCATGGTTGAAACAGATATTTGCATCGATTTTGTCACAGTTGATGGAGCTGAAGGAGGGACAGGAGCTGCCCCCGTAGAATTCACAGATCATCTTGGCTGCCCGTTAAGAGATGCGTTAGTGTACGTGGACAATACGTTGAAAGGCGCCGGACTTAGACAAAGAGTTAAAATTGCTGCTTCTGGAAAAATTGTTTCAGGCTACGACATCATAAGGCACATTGCTTTAGGAGCTGACTGGTGCAATATGGCTAGGCCATTTATGTTTGCTCTGGGCTGTATCCAGGCGCGTGATTGTGCTTCTGGCGAATGCCCTACTGGATTAGCCACAATGAACCCAAAACGATATAGGGCAGTGGATATTAATGAAAGAGCGCAAAGAATAGCAAATTTTCAGCATTATTCCATTGAAGCAGTGGCTGAAATGCTGGAAGCTGCAGGCTTGAACGGGCCGCATGAGTTGAGTAGACGCCACATCGTTAGGAGGCTGTCAAATAGCCAGATTTTGCTAGCCGATCAAATTTATCCGAAAGTTGAAGATGGGGCTTTGCTTAGAGGCGAAGAAGTTGCTGATCCAAGGCTGGCGGTTTATTGGGATAGAGTAAATCCTGATAGTTTTGCTTTTACTTCTTAAATTTAAAATACCAAGCCTACCGTAAGATGTTCTGGTTATGACATTTTCGTTTATGACTGCTATGCCGCGCCATGTTTGGGTGCTAAGCTTCGCTCAGGCGTTGTCCATGACAACTATTAATGTTAATATTATCAATACAGGCCTTATAGGTTCGGCAATTGCACCTGCTTTGTGGATGGCAACGT